>CAOKUH010000005.1 GCA_948472605.1 uncultured Mycoplasmatota bacterium | reverse complement strand
TCATCGGAGTCATGAATAACATCACCGATAGTGAAGGAAATGTTGGAAGTCATATCAAGATAATAAGAAATGAAAGCATAGGTGATTATTCATGGGATAATAAAGCCAGTGGTGTAGGTTCATCAGATAGCCAATATGGAAGTAATGATTGGACAGATAGTGCCCTTATGAATATGTTAAATAGTGGAGCATATTATAATCGAACAAGTGGTAATTGCCCAAAAGGAAAAACTGGAGCAACAACAGCATGTGATTTCAGTAGTAATGGATTAACTGAAGAAACAAAGAATTTGATAGCAAATGTAATATGGAAATTGGGAGGACATTCAACATATCAAGTAACAGCAAGTGCGATGTATAGATATGAAAGAGGAAGTGGTGTATATAGTGGACATGCAACAGAATGGACAGGACGTATAGGATTAATGTACCCAAGTGATTATGGATATGCAGTAGGAGGAAGTGAAAGAACAATATGTTTAGAGACTTATTTCAATAAGTACAATACTAATAATTGTTATACCAATGATTGGTTATATAAAAGTGGCAAATATCAATTGTTATTGGTGCCTCGTAATAGTGATAGCTATTATGTATATAATGTGACTAGTACTGGTACTATCCTCTATAGTAGTGCGTATACTTCCTATGATGTCTTTCCTGTCTTGTATCTAGCATCTAACGTCGAAATAATAGAAGGCGATGGCACAAGCACTAATCCATATCAATTACAACTTGGTAACTACTAGTAATTATATAATTTATTAGAAAGGCGTATTTTAGAATATATATTATATGTAAATTAATTTAATATATATAAAGAATGATAAATTATGAAAGAGTTGTTAATATGGCTATAAAGCAACTAATAAATAAAAATGGAGTACCATTTGAAGTAGTAAACCCAAAACCTAGCAAAGAATTATTAGAAGCATTACAAGAAGGTGAGGTAATATTACAAGAAATGAAAGAAGGAAAAAGAAAAGGTTATAGTAATATGAAAGAACTTCTAGATGCTTTAGATAAGGATTAATTATTATGAAATACAACGTAGATTTTACTAATAATTTTAAAAGACAATATAGAAAAATAAAAAAGCAAAATAAGGATTTAGCGAAACTTTATAATGTTATAGAAACTTTAGCAAATGGTGAAGAATTAGATGAAAAATATTACATCAGATTGGTTATTAGTATATAAAATTCAAGATAAAGAGTTAATTTTATTGCTTTTTGCAATAGGTAGCCATAGCGAATTACTTAATAAATAATGATTGCAATATCATGAAATATTTAATATAATACTAAAAAGCGATGAAGAAAGAGTAGTAATAAATTATCTATTTTTATAGAGAATTCATGGTTGGTGGAAATGAATAAATAGAGTTTATGAACTTGCTTTTGGAGCTAAAAGATTAAAGAAGCTAGTTAATAACTAGGAATTAAGGTGGTACCACGGCAATTCGTCCTTAAACGAAGATGTCGTTTTTTTATTTTAGAAAGGTTTTGATTTTATGGAATTGGATAACCCAGTATTTATATTTTATTTTTATGTGATTTTATTCCTCATAATATATATTGTAAACTATGTGTTTGATTATTTAAAAATAAAGAAAAACAAGACAGATAACATAATGATTACAAGTTATATTATAAAGAAATTTAAAGTAGATAAGAATAAAATAAATTTTAGAAAAGAATTAAAGTGGATGACTTTAATTAATAGTTTTATTATAACAAGTGTGGGAACTTTTGTTGCTTGGTTAGACACTTATATAATTGTTCAATTAGGACTAGGATTTGTTTTACTTTTTATGCTTATATATTCTTTATATGAAATATATGGTAGACATTTAGTTAAAAAGGTTATGGAGGAATGAAAGATGAATTTTTTAAATATTGAAAAAAAATGGCAAGAGTTTTGGAAAACTCATAAAACTTTTGAAGCAAAAAATGGATGTGGAAAACCTTATTATATATTAGTTGAATTTCCTTATCCATCAGGTGCAGGGTTACATGTAGGTCATGTTAGAAGTTATACAGCAAATGATGCTATGGCTAGAATGATGCGTATGCAAGGATATAATGTATTATTTCCTATGGGATGGGATGCTTTTGGAGCACCAGCTGAACAATATGCTATAAAAAATCATATCCATCCAAAAGAAGCTGTAAAGGAAAATATTAAAACTTTTAAATCCCAAATGCAATCTTTAGGATTTTCGTTTGATTGGTCAAGAGAATTTTCAACAACAGATCCTGATTATTATAAATGGACACAATGGCAATTTTTACAATTTTATAAACATGGCATGGCTTATAAAGAAAAAATTCCTGTTAATTGGTGTCCTCAATGTAAAAGTGTTTTATCTAATGAAGATGCAGCAGGTGGTGTTTGTGAAAGATGTGGAACAACTGTAATTCAAAAAGAAAAAGCTCAATGGATGTTACGCATGAGCGATTACTCTGAAGATTTATTAAAAGGATTAGATGATACTAATTTTGCGGAAAAGGTTAAACTTGGTCAAATAAATTGGATTGGTAAATCAAGTGGAGTAGAAATGAATGTTGACATAGTTGGAGGAGGAAAATTTTCTATTTTTACAACTTGTATTGAAACTATCTATGGTATAACATTTTTTGTTATTGCTCCTGATGGTAAATTAATTGAAGAATTAATGCCAAGAGTTCTAAATAAAGAAGAGGTAAAATCTTATATTGAAGAAACTAAAAAGAAATCGAATATGGATCGAACAGAGCTTAATAAAGGAAAAACAGGTTGTGAGCTAAAAGGATTAAAAGCTATTAACCCAATTAATGGTAAAGAGGTACCAATATTTATAGGAGATTTTGTTTTAGGAAGTTATGGAACAGGTGCTGTTATGGCTGTTCCTGCACATGATGAACGTGACTTTTTATATGCGCAAGTTCATAACTTAGAAGTTATAGAAGTTATTAGTGGAGGAGATATTAGCAACCATGCTTTTGAGAAACAAGATTATTTAGGTGCAGGTTGTAAATTAATTAATTCTGGAGAATTTAATGGCTTAACTGTTGAAGAAGCCAAAATTGCTATTACGAAAAAGTTAGAAGATAATGGTGTTGCAAGACGCATTAATAATTACAAAATGCGTGATTGGATATTTTCAAGACAAAGATTTTGGGGCGAACCAATTCCAATGATTGATTGTCCAAAATGTGGTTGGGTTCCAATGAATGAAAGTGATTTACCATTATTATTACCAGATATTGCTGAGTATGAGCCTACTGATACGGGAGAAAGTCCACTTGCTAAAATTACCGAATGGGTAAATACGACTTGTCCTTGCTGTGGAGGAAATGCCAAAAGAGAAACAGATACAATGCCTAACTGGGCTGGATCTAGCTGGTATTTCTTAAGATATATGGATCCTTGTAATACTTTGGAATTTGCTAGTATGGATGCCATGAAATATTGGGGTCAAGTTGATTGGTACAATGGTGGAATGGAACATACAGCAAGACATTTATTATATGCAAGATTTTGGGTGCAATTTTTATATAATATTGGTTTAGTTCCTAAAAAAGAAATGATTTGGACTCGAGTAAGTCATGGAATGGTTTTAGGTTCTAATAATGAAAAAATGAGTAAAAGTAAAGGAAATGTTATTAACCCTGATGATATTGTGAGTGAATATGGGGCAGATATTTTAAGAGTTTACGAAATGTTTATGGGAGACTATGAAACTGATGCTCCATGGAGTACTGATTCTTTAAGAGGGTGTAAACGATTTATTGATAAAGTTATTCGTTTAAAAGATAAAGTAAGGGATGAAGTAGGTTATCAAAAATCATTAGAATCTTTAATTCATAAAAGTATAAAAAAAGTAAGTAATGATTTAAGAACAATGGGATATAATACTGCTGTTTCAACATTAATGATTTTAACAAATGCTTATGAAGATGTAGAATATATTACTAAAGATGAATTTAGAACATTATTATCTTTATTAAATCCCATAGCTCCTCATATTACAGAAGAATTAAATGAGAGTATTGGTTTTAAACCAATTTGTGAATCTTCTTGGCCAGAATATGATGAAGCTAAAACTATTGATAATGAAAAAAATATTGCTGTTCAAGTAAATGGTAAGGTTAGAGCAACAATTTTAGTCTCTAATACTGATACTGAAGAAATTATAAAAGAAAAGGCTTTAAATGAAGATAATGTCAAAAAATATATTGATGGAAAAGAAATAGTTAAAATAATTGTAATTCCTAATAAAATAGTAAATATAGTAGTAAAATAAAAAAAAGACCAATTTTGATTAAATTATTTAAGATTTAACAAATTGGTTTTTTTATTTATTTGTAATAATATTTTTCTCTTTCTTTATTTAAAGCTATAATTAAAGGCTTATTAAAATCCTCTTCTGGGTGTAAATAATTTTTGGCTTCTGCTAATTTTTTATTTAAATCTTCTTTTGGAGTTTCTACAACAAGTCGTCCTTTAAATAAGCGATCTCTTGTTTCTTCATCAATTACAAAACTATTGGCAACATCAATAATCGATTCATCTTGTTTGATTATAGTATGATAATAGTAACCAAAGAAATAATAAGGAAGATTATAAGTTATTAGACTTGCATTTTCTAAATATTTTATTAAATCCCAAGATATTATATGACAATATTGTTTTGTAACATAATAAATAATTAAAGATAAAGCATCATGATTATTTGATAAATAATTCAAGGTAGTAATAAAAGAATAATCGCCGAATAAATTACTATGAATAGTAATTTTTCCATTATTATTTTCAATGTCATTAATAAATGGACACAATAAAACATAATTTTTTATACTATCTTCTAACTTAATATAAGACGTTTCACCAATTAAACACATACTCCTAATAATTTCATTAATCATATTATATCCATAATTTTCTAAAAGATTAAAAAATTCATTAATATATTCTTTATAGTCTGTAAAAATTCTATATCTTAAATAAAAAAATTGCTCAGTGTAATTATTTTTAGAAATTCCCTTTTTAATAGCATCATGATAGGTGTCAATACCAGTTTCTTTTTTGAAATCTTTTATAAAATTTTTAAAACAAATTTCATTTATAAAACGATATTGCTTTTCATTTAAGTAAAAAATATTATTAAAGTACATAAATAACCCTCACTTTTTAAATAGATTTTAATTTTAAAACTAATTCATCTTTTTTCTCTAATAAATCTTCCTTAATAAAATTATTAGAAATATATATTTCTTCGTTAACTTGTTTTTTGTTCAAAATTTTTAAACTGATTTTTAAAAATTCTAAAACTTCTTTAGGTAGATTACATTCTAATAATAGTTTGCAAAATTTTTTATAACCTATTAATCTAATATATATTGATAGATCAATTTCAAAAATAAAAGAATAGCTTTCAATGTAAGTTTTAATAACATCAGTTACAATTGTAGGTTTTTTTATTTCTTTTTTGGAAACATAATATTTACTTTTAAAAGGTCTTTCTCTTTTATTTAATTTATGAAAATAATCTAAATCTAATATATATGCTTTATTATTATGAATAAATATATTATTTCCATGAATATCTCCAATAATTATAAATTGATGTAAATGTTTTAAAGCACTAAATGTCTCTTCAATGTATTTATTTTTTTCTTTAAATTCTAAATTATCTCCAAAGCAAGAAAACCAAGTTTTAGCATTTTCTTTATATTCAGTAATATAACCACTTTGATATTCGGAGTCAAACTCAGGAACTATGGTGTCTATTATTGGCAAAACATTTGGGTGAGTAGGCAGATTTTTTAAATATTCTAAACGTTCTCGATGATTTTGTCCTAACATTTTATAAACTAAATTATTTTGTAAATATAAAGTTCCGCCAGTGTTTAAAGTATTATTTTCTAGTTTTAACATTGGATAAGTTACTAATTCTTTATCAGTTAAAAAAATAGCCATAAAATTTAACTCCCTTTTCTGTTTGTTTATAATATGAAGTTTTAAGTTATTTGTCAAGTTAGTTTCTTAATCCGAGCTTTTTTGCAATGTTAATTTAATACAATAATACTAGGTGATATAAGTGAAAGTAAAGGTATTTGATGAATCTCATGAAAAAGATTTAGAGTATGCAATTAACGCTTTTCTAAGTAGTACAAATAGTGATATAATTGATATTAAGTACAATGTAGCTATAGCTGTATGTGGAGAAGAGCAAATATATTGTTTTTCTGCTATGGTAGTGTATTGTCTTAAAGAATGAGTGGTTGTATGAAGAAAAGTTCATTTATTGAAGGTACAATTATTGCTACTCTTGCAATAGTTATAACAAAGATTTTAGGAATGCTTTACGTTATTCCTTTTTATGCAATGGTAGGGGTTCAAGGAAGTGCTCTATATGCTTATGCATACAATATTTATATTATATTTTTAGATATTTCGAGTGCAGGACTTCCTATTGCTATGAGTAAAGTTATTAAGGAATTTAATACTTTAAAAATGTATGATGCGAAAAAACGTGCCTATGAAATAGGTAAGAAAATAGTTTTATTTATCTCAATTGCTATTTTTATGATTTTATTTCTATTTGCAGGTAATATTTCTAAATTAATATTAGGTGATTTAAGTGGCGGAAATACAATAGAGGATGTTACATTTGTTATAAGGGCTGTTTCTTTTGCTATATTAGTTATCCCTTTTTTAGGTGTTTCAAGAGGCTATTTACAAGGCCATAATATTTTTAAAATATCATCATTTAGTCAAGTTATAGAACAAATTGTTAGAATAGCTTTTATTTTAGGGGGGAGTTATTTAGCATTAAATATATTTCATTTATCTTTAAAAAGTACTATAGGAATTGCAGTATTTGGTGCTTGTGCAGGTGGTATAGCATCACTTATATTTATTTTAAATAGAATAAGAAAAAATAGAAATAATTTAGGTTTATTGGAAGTTGATACTAAAGATGCTATTTCAAATAAAGCAATTGGTAAAAAAATTATAACTTATGCTATCCCTTTTATTGTTATTGCTATTGCAGCATCGATTAATGATTTTTTAGATATGGTTATGATCATGCGAACTTTAGAATATTTAGGAATTGAAACCGCTAAAGTAGAGTTTGCAACTACTGCTATAACCACATGGAGTACTAAAATATGTATGATAGTAAATTCGATTTCTATTGGAATGACTACAAGTTTAATTCCTACCATTGTGGGAGCTTTTACTTTAAAAAATTGGGATGATGTAAATGATAAACTTAATAAAGCGTTACAATTTATTTTAATAATATGTATTCCGATGTGTGTAGGGTTATCTTTACTTTCTAAGAGTGTTTGGAGTGTTTTTTATGGTTTTAATGAAGCAGGAGCAACAATATTTAGAATTAGAGTATTTGTTTCATTATTTATAAATTTATATATGGTAACTAACTCAACTTTACAAGGTTTAAATAAATTTAAAACTGTCTACAAAAGTACCATTATTGGTTTTGTTGTTAATATGTGTTTAAATATACCTTTAATGTTATTATTTCACAATTTGGGAATAGAAGCTTATTTAGGAGCAATATTTGCAACAGCAATTGGCTATAGTGTAGCATTTTCTATAGCTTTAAAGACATTAAAAAAAGATCATGGTTTAAAGTTTACTAAGACTTTAAAAACTTTAGGAGAAATTTTAGTTCCGACAATTTTAATGATTGTCGGGGTAGTATTTTTAAAAATATTGATACCTGTAAATCTTTATAGTAAAATAGCTTGTATTATGTATATAGCTTTAATTAGTAGTATAGGTAGTATAATTTATTTAGTAGTTGCTTATAAAATGGGTTTGCTTACAAAAGTATTTGGCAAAGAATATTTAAATAAAATTATAAAAAAACTTACCTTTAGTAAGATAAGTATAAATTAAAGCATATACATATTGGTTGTGTTATCAAAGTTTTCAGTTGTTACGAGTCCCTTAGATTCTAATTTGCTAATTCTTGCATCTAATCTATTTATTTGACGTTCTATTTTTGCTAAACGTGATTCAGTATCACTCATGTAGTCATTTCCCATATTTTGGTTATAATTCATAGGAACTGGTCCTGAGTAAAAGCTTTGACTAGCTTGTGCTCCACTAAAGTTTGGGGTAGACATAGGCATATTACCCATTGGCATATTTGGAGCTCCCATATAACTTGATTGTGAGAAATTAGCCTCATTGAAAAAGGCATTACGGTCTTTTTTCATTAAAAAACACTTCCTTATGGTTAATTATATGATAAATTTAGAAAGTAGTGATTAATTTGAGACTTAGAAATGTAAAAAATGCAAAAGAAAGATTAGAAAATTGTGAATATGTAATAAATGCTAATAGAGAAAACTTAAAAGGAAATTGGCAAACTTTATTTGGAAATAATAATCCTATTCATTTAGAAGTAGGAATGGGGAAGGGCAAATTTATTTATGAAATGGCCAAAAGTAATCCCCAGATAAATTTTATAGGAATTGAAAAATATGAAAGTGTTTTAGTTAGGGCTTTAGAAAAGATAAATTTAGATCATTTACCTAATTTACGTTTAATATGTGGTGATGCTTTAAAGTTAGAAAATATATTTAGTCAAGAAATATCTTGTATATATTTAAATTTTTCTGATCCTTGGCCTAAAAAGCGCCATGCTAGACGAAGGTTAACAAGTCCAATTTTTTTAGATATTTATGATAAAATATTTTTACTTGGAGCAGAAAATAAAATAATTCAGAAAACAGATAATTTAATTTTATTTGCTAGTAGTTTAAAAGAATTAAATAATCATGGCTATTTTTTTTCGGAAATCTCATTAGATTTGGCAAATAGTAATATTACAAATGTTGAAACAGAATATGAAATGAAATTTAAAAGTCAAGGAATAAAAATAAATTATTTAAAAGCAGAGAGAAAGTAATTTTAGACAAAAAAATGTTAATTTTAGACGTAGTGGTATCAAATATGATACATGGAACTTGCAATATTTAGAATTTATAAATATAATTAATTTAGCTTTTGGGAGATATTCTCAAGAATAATTTAAAATTAAAAAATGGGGGTTTTTATTAATGAAAATAATTTTAGACACAGACGGAACTTTAACTGATTTTAATAAGTGGGTGTTAGAAAATGCAATTCCTTACTTCAAAAAAAATTATGGCTTTGAAGTAGTTTATCCAAATGAGCTAGAAATAGAAGATATTTTGGCAATTAAAGAAACATTAATAGCTAAAAAAGGATATAGTGAAGAATTAGCAGAAAAAGAAACGAAAGAAATACTAGATAAATTTTGGATAAGTTTGCAATTTGTCAAGTTTTCTTTACTTTCAAAATTTAGAAATGGAGTTTCTGAAATAATTAATGATTTTATTAAAAATGGACACGATGTAGAGGTTTATACTTCGCGCGCTAAAACAACTAAAAATGATATTGTCGGAAAAATATCTCGAAAATTTACTATTTGGCAATATCATATTAATGGAATACATTTATCTAAAGATAAATTTCATTTCTTTTCTAATGACGATGAAAAAATAAAAGGGATTATTGCAGGAAAACCACAAATAGCATTTGAAGATAAGCCTAAAATAATAAAAATATTAAATGAAAACAACATAAAAACTATATGTGTTTCAGGAACTCATAATCAAGATTTAGAACCTACAAAACAAGTAGAAATAATAACAGAATTTGAAAAACAAGATTTAAAACCTAAAATGGATAAATTATTAAATAAAAAATTGGATTTTTATGTTAGAGAGGCAAATTCTAATAATTTTTATAAAAAAATTAGAATGAGTATTCCGTTAATTTTAAAAACATTTAATCCAATTATACTAAATTCTGAAAATCTCGTAAAAACAAATGACGAACCAGTTATTTATGCTCCAAATCATAGAAGTACAGTTGATCCATTAGTTATTAACGCAATTATAGATGAATATATTCATTGGGTAGCTTTGAAAAGATTTTTTACTGGAGAAGATAGTATATTTAATAATAGTAAAAATAAAATATTATGCGATTTAACAGCAAAATGTTTTAAAAATTTGGGCTATTTTCCAATAGAAAGAATATATGATAATCCAAATGCTAATAATTTTGATTCTTTAAAAGATATGAATAATTTCTTAAAAATAAAAAGTAAAATTGGAATTTTTCCTGAGGGAACAACAAGACGTCCCGATGGAAGCGATTTTGGAGATTTTGATAAAGCCTTTTTAACTCTTGCAAGCAAAACTGATGCAGTAGTTCAACCTATAACTTTATTATGGATAAAAGAATTAAATTTAAAATATAAAATGATAATTAATTTTGGAAAGGCTTTTAAAGTAGAGAATAAAAGAGTTGAAGAAGCATTTAATAAATACATGAAAATTCAAAAAGAATGTTTATTAGAAAATGAGAGAGTTAAAGAAGATTTAGAAAAAGGAATGAAATTAACAAAAAAATATCCAAATATTTAAAAACATGTTAAAATAGAATAGAAGTATAAAAATAGTCCTTCTATTTTTATTTTGTTAGGAGTTAGATAATATGCATTTTAGTATTCCTTTACTAATTTTAAGTTTATCATATATGTTTATAACAAGTTATCAATTCTTTAGTAAGCCTAAAATAAAAACAATTGAAAATAAAATTTACTTTTTATTACTAATGGTTACTATGTTTGGTCTAGTTATTGACATTTCAGGAATTTATGGGCATTTTTATTTACCAGAAACCAGCTTTATAAGATGGTTAATAGTAAAGTTTTATATGCTTTATTTATTAACATTTATTTTTTTAGTAACAATATATATTATTTGTTTAAAAAAGAATATTGAAATTCAACAAGAAAATATGTGGAAGTTATTAAATCATAAAAATTCTAAAAAGTATTTATTAATATATGGTTTATTAGCTATTATTAATATGGCTTTACCATTTAATTATTTTAAAGAAGAAAATGTTATTTATATTTATGGAGCAAATGCAAATTATCTTTATGCAATTGCAGGAATTGCAATAATTGGTTGGCTTTTTTACACATTTAAAAATTTTAAAAAAATGTCGAAAAAGAAAATAGGTCCAATTTTAACGTTTGTAATCTTGTGTATTCCGGTTATTGGGTTGCAAATGTTATTTCCAGAGTTATTGTTGGTTAGTTCTTTAACTGGATTTATTGTTGTTTTCATGTATAATACTATAGAAAATCCAGATTTAAAAATGATAGAAGAATTAAATATAGCTAAAGATGCTGCAGAAAAAGCTAATCATGCCAAATCAGATTTTTTATCAAGTATGTCACATGAAATAAGAACTCCTCTAAATGCAATAGTAGGATTGTCTGAGGATATAGCATCTTTTAAAGACCAAGTGCCAGCACAAGTATTAGAGGACATTGAAGATATTAATAATGCTTCAGGAACTTTACTAGAAATAGTAGGTAATATTTTAGATATAAATAAAATAGAAATAGGAAAAATGGAAATAAATAATAGTCCATATATTTTTAGAGAAGAAATAGAAAAATTAGTAAGTGTTACTACAACAAGATTAAAAGGAAAACCAATTGAATTTAAAATGAATATTGCTAGTGATGTGCCCTATGAATTAATTGGTGATAAAGTCCATGTCAAAGAAGTCGTAAATAACTTTTTATCAAATGCTATAAAATATACAAATGAAGGAAGTATTTATTTAAATGTTAAGTGTATAAATAAAGGAGAAAATTGTCTATTATTTATTAGTGTTGAGGATACAGGTATAGGAATAACAGAAGAAAATTTAAAACGTTTATTTTCTAAATTTGATAGATTAGATGTTGAGAAAAATACCACTATTGAAGGAACAGGATTAGGACTCGCTATTACAAAAAATTTAATTGAAATGATGGGAGGAAAAATTAATGTTCAAAGTATATATGGAAAAGGCTCAATTTTTAGTGCTCAAATACCAACCAAAATTAGTAAATTAGTAGAACCAAAAGAAAATAAAATAATTGAAAAAGAAGATACTAAAACTGATTATGGTCATAAAAAAATCCTATTAGTTGATGATAATAAATTAAATATAAAAGTAGCAAGAAGAGCATTAGATGGATTTGATTTTGAAATAACTGAGTGTAGTAATGGAGTAGAAGTATTAGAAAAAGTAGTTATAGGTAATGAATATGATTTGATACTATTAGATATAATGATGCCAATTATGGGTGGCGAAGAAACAATGAAGAAATTAAAAGAGAAGGCAGATTTTAATATTCCAACTATAGCTTTGACTGCTGATGCTGTTGAAGGGGCAGAAGAAAAATATTTAAGTTTAGGTTTTGACGATTATTTAGCTAAACCTTTTAATAAAAAGCAACTACAAGAAAAATTAGATAAAATTTGGAAATAAAAGATAGCATATGCTATAATAATTATGGTGATATTATGGATGAAATTAAGAAAGTTATTGAAGAACTTGATTATAATAAAAGTGAACAATTAGTTTTAATAAATGATAAAATTAATTTTCTTAATATATCTTTAAAAAATCAACATATTATTTCTTTATTAAATCCTTATGCAATATATTTTTCTGATAAAAAACCATTAGTTGCTTTTTTTGATTCAAGTAAAATTGAAGATAAAAGTACTTTTTATAAAAAAATATGGAATTATCAAATTCCTATTGTTATTATTTTAGAAAATGAGCTTGTAAAAGTATATAATGGATACTCTTTAAATAAACAACAAGAATTAAATATAATTGATGAAATTAAATTAAGTTCACTTAATAAATTTAGTCCTTTTTCTTTTTGGAATATTACATCAAAAACATTTTGGGAGAAATATGAAACTTGCTTTTCTGACCAAAATTAGATGTTTCTTTACTAGAAAATATTAAATATATAACAAATTATTTAAAAAAAGGAAATTGTCGTAGATTTGCTAATAAGTTAATATTAAGACTAATTTTTATTCGTTTTTTGATAAATAGAGGTATTGATTTAGATTTTAAAAATTTAACTAATAATATAAAAGAATCACAACAAGAGTTTTTAAAAATTTTAAAATCAAGAGAAGAGTTATATAACTTATTTCATCATTTAAAAGAACGCTTTAATGGCAACTTATTTGATTTAGATGAAAATGAAATAAATATCATATCTGATGATGAATTAAAAGTTTTAAATTTATTTTTTCGGGGAATCTAGAACTTAGTTCTGGTCAATATTCTCTTTTTCTATTATATGATTTTAATATTATACCTATTGAATTAATAAGTAATATTTATGAAAGGTTTTTAGGTATTTTAAAACAAAAAGAAGATAGCGCATTTTATACACCTCCTTATTTAGTAGATTTTATTATAAAAGAAAACATTGTCCCTTTCTTATATAATCATAATAATTGTAAAACTTTGGATCCCTCATGTGGTTCTGGCATATTTTTAGTTCAGACTTTAAGAACAATGATAGAAAAAAATGTTGATGATGATGGTTATATTGAAAATGATGAAAAATTAATTAATATATTATTAAATAATATATATGGTATAGATAAAAATGGTGATGCTATAGATGTGGCTATCTTTTCTCTATATATAACTTTACTTGATTATAAAAATCCTAAAACTTTAAAATCTTTTACTTTACCTAAAATAAAAAATACTAATCTTTTAGTTTTAGATTTTTTTGATGATATTGTAGATGAAAAACTAAAAAATATTAATTTTGATTTCATAGTTGGAAATCCTCCTTGGGGAAGGACCAATGGAATTCATTTAGATTATTGTAAAAGAAAAAATTATTTTATTCAAAATAATGAAATAGCAAGAAGTTTTATGTATCGAACTAAAGACTTTTCTTCAAAAGATACTAAATGTATTTTAATTGTAACATCTAAAATTTTATATAATAAACAAACTCCAACGACAAATTTTAGAAAATGGTTATTAGAAAATAGTAAAATTGAAAAAGTTATTGAATTGTCTCCAGTTAGAGAATTAATATTTAAAGATGCTAAATGTCCAGCAATTATTATTAGTTATAAATTTACTTCTGATGTTTTAAATAATGCTATTACTCATTTAACTTTATTGCCTAATATATTTTTTAAATTATTTAATATTATTATGATAGAAAGATATAATATAAAAAAGATTAAACAAAACTATTTGATTAAATATGATTGGCTATGGAAAACAATAGTTTTTGGTAATAGTTATGACTTTGAAACAATCTTATATTTACAAAAAAATTTTAAAACTTTGCAAGAAGCTTTAAAAGAAAAAAATATTGCTTGTATGACAGGAATACAACTAAGTGGAAATTCAAAAGATGCTTCAAAATTTTTAAATCAGAAATTAATTAATTCCCGTAAAGGAATAGGGGCTTTTTCTCTTGATTTAAATTATTGTGAAAATTTTAAACAAGAAAAAGTTCATCGTATTCGTGATGAAAAAATCTTTAATCCACCTTATGTGTTGTTAAAAAAAGGTTTTGATATTGATACTTATAAATTGCGATCAGTTTATACTGAAGAAAAATTATTATATACAGATTCAATAACAGGAATAAAGGGAGAAATTCATCAAAAAGAAACACTTTTATCTATTGTTGGTAACTTGAATTCTTCATTGTACTCATATTTGAATTTAATGTTAGGAAGTTCATCGGGAATTGAAAGAGAACAAAGTTTTATATCAGAAACATTAAAATTTCCTTTTGTTAATGATCAAGAAATAGCAGACCAAGTTCTAAAAATTCAAGAGATGAAAAAGTTAAATCCTCAAAATTTTGTTTTGGCGGATGAAGTTATAGAAAAAGAAGTAAAAAAACTAGATGAGTTAGTTTTAAAAAAATTTAATTTACAAGACAATAAATTTATAGATTATGCCCTTAATATTCAGCTTTCCAAAATTACTAATAAAGAAAAAGAGTATAGGAAAGTAACTAAAGAAGAACTTATTAATTATTCTTTAGTTTTTCTTAATTATTTTGAAAATATTTTTAAAGATGAAAAAATATGTTTTCAAAGAGAATTTTCTTATAATGTTTTAGATAAGTATTGTGAGTTTAAATTTTATTTAGTTGAAGATGAAGGAGAAAATACTATTTTATTTAAAGATGTTTCTGAAAAACAATTTATTACATTATTTATGCAGAAAAAATTTAATGATTTGTTTTATCAAAATAATGATATTATTGATTTTGGAGAAAATTATTTTAGAATTATTAAATTTGATGAATATAAAAATTGGCATCAAGCTTGTGCTCTAATTGATTTAGACTATGTAATTAATGAAATCTTTCATGGAGAAGGTGAGTAATTATGATACGTGGGTTTAAGAATAGACAACTTAATACTAAAATAGTAAATAAAATGTTTGATGAAATTATGAGATGTCTGCTATGTGCCTCTCAAGAATTAGTTAGAGATTATCAAAAAGAATTTATTACTTTAAAAAATGATGAAAATGTTATCAGAGATGAAATATATCGTAATTATTTAGAAAGTAATGAATTTAAACAAAAAAATAATTGTCTCTTTAAATTTGAAAAAGAGATAGAAGAAAATCTGCAAAGAAAGGGTAAAACACCTTTAGGAAGAGTTGATTTAAAAGTTTATAATCATGATATTTTTCATAACACAGATGCTTATGTTATTGTTGAATGTAAAAGATTAGATGGTTTAAAGAGATTAAATGGAGAATATGTCTTAAATGGTATAAAACGTTTTACTAAAGAAGAACCTCATTATTCCTCATACTATGGTAAAAATATAATGTTTGGTTTTATAGTTAAAGAAGAATTAAATCAAAATGATATAATTGAAAATATAAATTTAATTCAAAGAGAACATGATGATTTAAATGTAAGGCAAGAAATAAAGCCATGTAATAATTATTTTTATTCTCTATATAGCACAATGAATTTAGAAAAAGATATTGGTATATATCATATATTTTATGATTTTTCATCTATTATAAGATAGTATATTTTAGAAATATTCCTAGGTAACAATTGGAATATTTTTTTATAATTTAATATAAAAATTAGCCAAAAAAAGGAACTATCTTTTTTTAAAAATGTTTGCTATAATAAAAAAGTACGATATGGAGGTTAACTTATGAAAAAAGTTATACTACTTCTAGTCATAACGTTTTTTATAACAGGATGTATGAATGTTGATAAGAGTACTTATGAAGAAATTATTGCGGTTGGTTTTAGTAATAATAAAATTACTTTAAAAAATAAAACATCACAAGGTTTTAGTTATTATTTGCCAAAAAGTATTATGGTTTTAGAGGATAAAAAAAGTAATTTAACTTTAAAAAGTGAAAAATATACAATGTATTTATATGTTGATTTAATCAGTTATTATAATAAAAAAGAGGCAAGTTATAATTTTAGTAAAGATGCATTTTATTCTAAAAAAATTACTAATGGTGAAAAATTTGGATACTTAGAAATAAATTTGCGAGAAAAAGATAAATATTTAATTGAAATTATGTATAATTATGCTAAAATAGAAGTGATAGTAAATAATAGAGATATCAAAGAAATGCTTAGTTATGCGATTTCTTTATTAAATTCTATCTCATATAATGATAAAATTATTGAAAATATGATAGGTGAAGATATATTAAATTACAATGAGAATGAGTATAACATTTTTGAAACAGTAAGTAGTGGAAGTAATTTAATTATGTATGATGAAGATGCTAACAATAATAAAAATAACGAAGTACCTGATACGGATTTAATTAATTAGAGGTGAAGATAAAATGGGATTATTTAATAAATTAAAGAATGCTTTATTTGAAGAGGAAGAAATAGATTTACCAGTTAAAGAAGTAAAAGAAGAGAAACCTATAACTCCTGTTATTAAAGAGGAAATAAAGAAACCTGTTCCTGTAATTGAAAAAAAAGAAATAAATAATATTTTAGATAAAGAAAATGAAAGGGAATTATTTAAATCAGAAAATACTTTTAAGTTTCCTGATTTTGATGAAGAGGAGTTTTCGTCAAGTTATAAGCCTCCTATAGAAGAACCAGTAAAAAAAGAACCTGTTATAACTCCTAAAGAAAGTTTTGATAGAGTAAAACCGATAACTTATGAATTTGATAAAAAACCAAGAACAGCTAGAAAAGAAAATATAAAAAAAGAGGCACCAGTTGAAGATAAACAAAAATTAAAAATATTTAAACCATCTCCTGTTATCTCTCCCGTTTATGGAGTTTTAGATAAAAATTATAAAAAAGAAGATATCATAACTGTTAAAGAAGAACCAAAGAAAAAAATTGATGTTGATACAATAAGAAGAAAAGCATTTGGAACTTTAGAAGATGATATTGAAATGTCATTTGAAAAACCAAAAGAAGATTTTTATCGAAATGGATCTAAAAGTGTTGATGACTTGCTAAAAGATTCTGTTGATGAAACTATTGATATAAATTTTGATAGTCGAGAAAGTCGAAACGAAAGAAATTATCATAATTCTTTAGAAGATGAAGAAAAAAATAATAGTCGTCTTGAAAGAAATGTAAGTAGAAGAGGAAATGACTTAGATAGTGAAGAATTTAGTGAAACAATTAATAGTGAATTTGAAGATGAAAATAGTAAATTACAAGTTTTAGATGAAGATACTAAAAATGAGGAACAAAAGTTTGAGGAAGATACTTTAGAAAATGATTTATTTGATTTAATCGATTCTATGTATGATAATAGAGAGGATGATGAGAATTGAGTTTTTGGTTAGATTTTTTACCAATAATTATTTATTTTTTATTAATAATTTTTCTAATAGTAGGTATAATTTTAGGAATTAAGTTTATAATAACATTAGATAAACTAGATAAAGTAGTTGATGATGTTAATGAAAAAGTTCAAACATTAAATGGCTTTTTTCACATTATAGACTATACAACAGATAAAATTGCATTAGCTACTGATAAAGTAGTTGAAGGTGTTTCTTCTTTGTTTAGCAGACTATTATTTAGTAAAAAGAAAAAGATAAAAAAGGAAAGTGATGATTAAAATGAGTAAAAAAGGTACAGGAAAATTTATTGCTGGAGCTTTAATAGGAGCAGGGTTAGGTTTATTATTTGCACCTAAAAAAGGTAGTGAAACTAGAGAATGTCTAAAAGAAAAAACTAAGAAATTAGCTAATGATATTAAAAATATAGACAAAGATGAAGTAGTAGATAAGTTAAATCAAAAATTAAAAGATTTAAAGAAAGACTTAGAAAATTTGGATAAAGAAACGGCTTTAGAATTAATTAAAGAAAAAGGAAATATGCTTTTAAAAAAAGCTGATGAGTTAATTGATATTGCCAAAGAAAAAAGTGCACCTGTAATTGAAAAAGCGGCAAATGATATTAGAGAAAAAACTATTAATGTTTTAAAAGGCGCTGTAGATAAATTAGAAAATAGTGATAATAAAAATCAAGTAAAAAGTAAACAGGTAACTATTAAGAAAAAAACTGCTTAGTAGTTTTTTGTATAATATTAAATGTTTTTTCAGATACTAGTTTTTGAATAATTTAAATTAAAAAAACGTTAGCATCCTCCGTTGACAAATAAAATTGAGCAAGTTATTATTAAGATAGGTGATAGTAGTGGATAATAGGAAAAAAGTATATATAGCTATAGGAGCTATAGCAATAATAGTATTAGTATTAGGAGTTTCATTTGCGCTTTGGAATGTTAATATAGCCCAAGAAGGAATAAATAAGTTAGAAACAGATTGTTTTAAGATAGAATTTACAGATAAAAATCCAATCAGTTTAAGTAATGCTTATCCAATAGAAGATGAGCTAGGAATGATGCAAACTCCATATACATTTACAATGACTAATGTATGTAATGGAAGTGCTAAATATCAAATTAATTTAGAGACAATGACACCAAGTGGAACAAAGATGCCAGATAAGTATCTAAAAGTTAATTTAAGTGAAGGAAATATATCAAAAAAGACAACTAAGTTAGATAAAAGTATAAATAGTAGTTTAGATACAGAACCAACAATAGATGGAGCAATAGAAGCCTATAAGTTAGTTAGTGGAATAATGGGTTCTGGAGAAACAAAAGAATTTAATTTAAGAATATGGATGGATAGTGAAGTAACCCAAAATGATCCAGGAAGTACAAATACGAGATTTTTAGGACGTATTAGTATAACTTCAAGTTATTTTAAAGATAAAAGAGGAACTTTGATGTTAGCACAATATAACGATACTAATGCATTTTATAACTATCGAAGTAATATAACTAAAGTAATATTTGAAGATAAAATATTACCAAAAGAAACAGAGTTATCATGGGATGTATCAGAAGAACAAAATGGAAGTGTTATGAGTTATTTGGTACAAAATGAAGGAGAAGAAACTTATACATTATATATAAGTTCTAATGGTGGAATAAAAGCTAATAAGAATAGTAGTTTTGTTTTTTGTAACTTTTCAAAGTTAATAAGTATAGAAGGACTAGAATATTTTGATACTAAAGATGTAACTAGTATGTACGATATGTTTTATAAATGCAGTAGTCTAACTAATTTAGATGTAAGTAATTTTAATACAAGTAATGTAACTAGTATGCTTGGCATGTTTTATAATTGTAGTAGCCTAACAAGTTTAGATGTAAGTAATTTTGATACAAACATAGTAACTAATATGAGTGGTATGTTTTATAATTGTAGTGGTTTAACAAATTTAGATTTAAGAAATTTTGATACAAGTAGTGTAACAAACATGGAGAATATGTTTATGTATTGTACAAATCTTATTAATTTAAATGTAAGTAGTTTCAATACCAGTAATGTTACGACAATGGCTAGTATGTTTAATAATTGTATAAATTTAACAAGTTTAGATGTAAAAAATTTTAATACCAGTAATGTTACAAATATATCAAGAATGTTTTATAAATGTAGTAGTCTAACTAATTTAGATTTAAGTAGTTTTGATACAAGTAAAGTAATAGCTATGACACAATTGTTTATGTGGTGTAGTAGTTTAACAAGTTTAGATTTGAATAATTTTAGTATAAATAAAGTAACAGATTTGGTAGATATGTTTTTTAATATGCCTACAAATATCTTAATTTATGTTAAAGATGAAACCATACAAAATTGGATTTTGACGTCAGATAATAATCGTCCAACATCATGGACAACAGAAAATGTAATAATTAAGTAGAATATGATAGAAAATTCTTGATGTGATAATTTAATTATGTTAAAGTATAAATAGTTAATGAAGAGAAGTGTTTAGTAGTTTTTCTTTTAGTAATAAGAAAATTCATGGTTGATGAAAGTGAATCAAGAAAGAAAAAACGAATTACCCATTTTGAATTAACACGGTAATGCGTTATAATGAAAGTGCATGATATTAATCATGAATTAAGGTGGTACCACGGTTTTCTCGTCCTTTAGGAAGAGTTAATCGTGTTTTTATTTAAAAATAATTAAGGAGGAAAAAGATGCATATTGAATATGAAGTAAGAATATTAAATATTAATAAAGAGGAAATAAAAGAAAAATTAGACAGTTTAGGAGCAACTTTTAAATGGGAACGTATACAACAAAGATATACTTATGATTTTAATCCTATTTTACCTAAAAAATGGATTAGGCTAAGGACTAATGGAAATGAGACTACTTTAACTATCAAGGATGTAACAAGTTTTAATATAGATGGAACTAAAGAATTAGAAATTGAAGTAAATGATTTTAATAAAACTAATTTAATATTAGAAGAATTAGGTTATCATCACAAGGCTTTTCAAGAAAATTTAAGATGCCGCTATTATTTAAATGAAGTAGAAGTTGATATTGATTCTTGGCCAATGATACCAGATTATATGGAAATTGAAGGTAAAAATGAAGAAGAGGTTAAAAATATAGTAGAAATTCTTGGATATACTATGGAAAATATAACTACTAAAGATGTTGAATCAATTTATAATGATTATGGTATAGATATAAACGAATATAAAGAGTTAAAATTGGAGAGTGATAGAAAATGACTTTTTTTGAAGAATTAGAATGGCGTGGGCTTATTAAAGATATATCAAGTCCAGATATAAAAGATAAGTTAAATAATGAAAAGATAACATTTTATTGGGGAACTGATCCAACTGCTGATAGTTTACATTTAGGACATTATAGTTCATTAATAACAGCTAAAAGATTGGCATTATATGGACATCATCCGATTTTATTAGTTGGTGGAGCAACAGGTTTAATAGGAGATCCTCGTCCTACTAAAGAAAGAGAAATTATTAAAAAGGAAATACTTGATGCTAATTTAGCAGGTATAAGTAAACAAGTGGCTAAAATATTTAATGGTCAAGCAGAAGTTGTTAATAATTATGATTGGACAAGTGATGTTTCATTTTTAGACTTTTTAAGAGATACAGGAAAATATATTAATGTTAATTATATGCTTGATAAAGATATTATTAGAAGAAGATTAGAAACAGGCATTACTTTTGCGGAGTTTTCATATACATTAATTCAAGGAAACGATTTTTTACATTTATTTAAAGAAAAAAATTGTATTTTACAAGTTGAAGGATCAGATCAATGGGGTAATATTACAACAGGTATAGATTTGATTAGAAAGAAACTTGATAAAACAGCATATGGTTTTACAATGCCATTAATATTAGATAGTTATGGAAATAAATTTGGTAAAAGTGAAGGGAATGCTTTATGGCTTGATATTAATAAAACATCTTCTTACCAATTATATCAATACTTAATTAATACTGATGATAAAATGGTAATACATTATTTAAAAGTATTTACATTTTTAACTAGGGAAGAAATAGAAGAGTTAGAACGTAAAAATAATGAACATCCTGAACTTCGAGAAGCACATCAAGCTTTAGCTAGAGAAATAATTACAGACTTGCATGGTAAAGACGAATATGATAAAGCTAAGAATATGAGTATATCATTATTTAATGAAGATATTACTAAGTTAAGTGCAGATGATATAATTGCAAGTTTAAAAGATATACCTACATTTATTATAAATGAAGATATTAATTTAGTGGATTTACTTGTAAATAATAATATTTGTTCTAGTAAACGAGAGGCTAGAGAAATGATTAGTAGTGGTGCAATTTCTTTAAATAATAAAAAGGAAGTTAATTTAGAAAAAATAGTTACTAAAGAGGATTTAATTGAAAACAAAATAATTATTGTAAAAAAAGGTAAAAAAAAATATTATTTAGGCTTTTATAAATAAACAAATTTAATAGAATACATAAACTAAAGTGAGAGGAGGCTTCTTTATGAACAGATATCCTTATAATTTTAGAACTATTAATGATGGGGATCGCCAATTTTTCTTTCCATTTTTAACAGGAGCTTTAGTAGGTGGAGCAGCAGTAGGGCTAACAAGACCTAGACCAATTTATAATGTCGCTCCAAGACCATACTATCCACCAATGGGACCAGGACCTTATGGTAATTATTCTTATAGTTATTATTACCCTTATGGAAAATAAAATATTTAATATAAAAGAGAAGATTATGAATGAATGAACTTCTTTTTTTTGGTGTATTATTATAGGAATAAAGATGACTGATTTTAATCGATGTATTTAATGAAATAATTTATTTATTTTTCTCTAAAACTTGTGATATTGTGATATAATTATCAAAAATAGAGAAGGAGAATAGAAGTATGAAATGCATTAGTCAAGTAAAAGTAGACAATATATTAAAAAAACATGGGGGATTTG
>CAOKUH010000004.1 GCA_948472605.1 uncultured Mycoplasmatota bacterium | reverse complement strand
TCTTATTTATATGCTTATAGCCAAAGGGTGCTTTATTTGGAATATTGCCAACTTTTATTGCTCCAGCAAGTCCAACTTTAGTTCTCTCACTTGTTCGCTCAATTTCATTTTGTGAAACAGTAGTTAAAAGTCTAGCAACCATTCTACCATTAGCATTAGTAGTATTTATATCATCATTTGCACAATCTAAATAAGCATTATTTTCTTCTAAAAATTTCATTATGTTTTCCCAATCATAAACACTTCTCGTTAATCTATCTAGTTTTAAAACAACAATAGTATTACATTTCTTGTTTTTAATATCTTCTTTTAGTTCTTCAAATGCTGGTCTATGATTACCTGTTTTAGCACTTATTCCTGCATCTTTATATACCTTATAAATTTCATACCCCTTATATTCACACATAGCTTTTAATCGTTTTTCTTGTTCTGGTAAACTAAAACCTTCTCTAGCTTGATCTTCTGTGCTTACACGAATATAAATCCCTGCAATTTTCTTTTCTTCGTTCATAAACTTTAAATCCTTTCTTATTCTTCATCAAAAAAGAGGCGACAAAGACATTAGGTTTTATGTCTTGCACCTCTATAAATTTCATTATGTTAAATTATTATTGTTTTATATTAACCCCACAAAAACATAAAACTTCCTTTATTGCTTTTCTATTATAGATTCTTTTAATGTAAAGTCAAGACATAATTACCATTTTTTGCCTATTTTAAGACGATTTTAAAGGAAGTTGGTACAAATACTTATATTTAGTTTAATTGCTTAATAAAGATTTCTAAATCTGACAATTTGATTTTATTAGATAAATTCTCAATAAAGATTTCATTAGAATAATTAAATACTAAAAATGTTACACCTTTAATAATAATTCTATGGGGTTCTATGTAGTTTAAATTTGTCTTATTAATTTTTCTAATATTGCCATTGATAATAGTAGGTGTAGTATTACAAAAACTACATATAAATTCTATTTTATTCTTTAATTCATTATCAATTTCTAATTCTTTCTTTGTAATAGTTACCATTTCATCTGTCCTCCTTTACTTAAACAATTAAAAAGTACCAACTTCTTATTTGAAATTGATACTTATATATTTAAGTCCTAAACTATAAAAGTCTGGACAGATTGCTTACTGGTGGCTCCAGCGGGAATTGAACCAGCGACACAAGGATTTTCAGTCCTCTGCTCTACCGACTGAGCTATGGAGCCAAAAAAATGGCGGTCCCGAAGGGATTTGAACCCTCGATCTTCTGCGTGACAGGCAGACGTGATAGACCGCTACACTACGGGACCAAATGGTTGCGGGAGAAGGATTTGAACCTACGACCTTCGGGTTATGAGCCCGACGAGCTACCGAACTGCTCCATCCCGCGATAACTAAAATAAATTAAATGGCGGAGGAAAAGGGATTCGAACCCCTGCGCCGCTCACGCGACCTCCTGGTTTTCAAGACCAGTCCCTTCAACCGGACTTGGGTATTCCTCCAGCGACAAATAGATTATATCATAGTACTTTTTTCTATGTCAACTGAAAAAAACGTATTTTTTAGTTATTTTTGTCAAAAAAACACTTGATTATTTTAAATTTTAATATTATACTTAAATAGTCTTATTAATTAAGACAAGTGCCAATGCCCAAGTGGCGGAATAGGTAGACGCACAGGACTTAAAATCCTGCGGGTGTTAAAACCCGTGCCGGTTCAAGTCCGGCCTTGGGCACCAAATTGATAAAAAACTCGAAACTCAGAATTTCGAGTTTTAATATAGCTTAATTTATAAATTAATTGTTATTTTAGAAGGAGAACTTTAATATGATTAATAATTATATTACTAAAGATATTTTAGAAATTGATTTAAATCACTCATTTTTTCATTATACTAGTAGACAAAATTTGGATTCTATTTTTGAAAATGGGCTGGAACCTAGAATTGGAGAAAATTCTAGGTACGTTGAAAAAACCCCTAAAATCTTTTTTGTAGAAGGAGAAAAAGGCATTATTACCATAATGGATGTCTGGCTAAGATGGTTAACAGGAAAATTAACTACTAGTAAATTCAAATATTGGTTTGGCACTACTATTTATATGAAAATTCCTTTTTGTATAAAAAGTATTCCTGTTAATATGGTAAAAAAGTCATTAAAATCACAAGAAAAACGTTTTCTAACTTATAAAAAAATGAAATCTATTTTAGAAAATAGCGTTTTTCTTATTTTAGATTTAGAAGAAAATATTGATTTTGACTATAACGATATTGATGATGTAAAAAATACTTATTATGAATCTTTTCTAAAATTATTATATCCCCAAAATAGCAATTTGAAGGATAAAAGAGTTGAATATTGGAATTTACAAACATATCCAAATAAAGTTATAAGCCCTGAAAAAATATCCTTATTAAAAGTTAATAATTCTATCAACTCTAATGATATTTTGATATACATAATAGAAAGAAATATAGAATATATAAAAGATAATCATGAATTTTTATACGAATATTACGTTTATGTTAAAAATACAATAAAAAAAGATAAAATATAATTTTAGTATTTTATCTTAGACTCATTTATATTATTAATATTTTTAGATATAAAATAATAAACATTCTATCAAAAATTATTTATTTTAATTCATTAACTACTCTTTTAAATTCATCTCCTCGAATTTCAAAATTGTCAAATTGATCCCAAGAAGCACAAGCTGGACTTAAAAGAATAACATCATTTTCTTTACTTATTTCATAAGATTTAATAGTAGCTTCTTCTAAATTAGAAACGACAATAACTTGAACATTATTTTTATTTGCAAATTCTTTTATCTTATTTTTAGTTTCTCCATAAGCTACTATGCATATAACATTAGTTAAATATGGAGAAATACTATCAAATGGAATATTACGATCAAGGCCTCCCATTATCAAAATCACATTATCTTTAAAAGATTTTAAAGCTATAATTGTTGATTCATTGTTGGTAGATTTTGAATCATTATAAAATTTTACTCCATTTAAAGTTCTAACATATTCAATTCTATGTTCTACACCATTAAAAGATTGTAAAAATTGTTGGATGTTTTCATTAGAAACACCAAATTTTTTTGCTATTATAATAGCAATCATAATATTTTCATAGTTATGTGTACCACTTATTTTTATGTCTTTTATGTTAATAACTTCTTTTTCTTGATAAATAATTTTATTATCTTTTAAATAAATATCGGCATTTTCATTTGTTGAAAAATATATTTTTTTAGGTAAGATATCTGTAGTTAAATCTAAAACGTCACTATTATCTTTATTAAGTATTGCAATATCTAAAGTATTATTATTGTTAAATATTTTCTTTTTAACATTTTTATATTCTTCATAAGAACCATGAAAATCAAGGTGAACTTCACTTAAATTAGTTATTACACTAATGTTAGTTTTAAATTTATACATATCACATAATTGGTGATCGGATATTTCCAAAACTAAAATGTCGTCGCTTTTTATTTCATTTACAATACTTGATAAAGGTATGCCAATATTTCCTGCCAAATAGACATTTTTATTGGTGTATTTTAAAAGTTCATAAGTAATTTTTGTTGTCGTTGTTTTTCCATTAGAACCAGTTATTCCAATAATTGTTACATCTTTTGGCAAAAACATATAAGCTGCTTCCATTTCGTTAATTATAGGAATATTTAAGCTTTTAGCTTTTAAAATAGTAGGATTATCTTTGCGAATAGCAGGATTTTTAATAACTAGATCAAAACTTTCATTTAATAAATTTTCTTGATCTTTTGTAATAATTACACTTATATTTAGTTCGTTTAATTCTTTTAAAATATTTTCCTCTTGTTCTTTCATATCAGTTATAACAATTTCATTATTATACTTTGCTAATAATTTAGCAGTTGCTGTACCACTACGTGCCATTCCTAAAACTAAAATTTTTTTATTTTTAATCATTATTTTACCTCTAACTTTCTATATATATTTTCTTTATAAAAATTATTAAAGAAATCTGCTCCTTCATCCATCATGATTTCGTCAAATTCATTTGTTTCTCTTAGTCCCATTTTTTTAAATGCTTGTATGGCATTATAATTATAATTTAAACAATTAAATATAAACATTTTAGAATTAGAAAAAACTTTACCATAATAATCAACAATTTTTTCAGTAACTACTTTGGCTATTCCTAAATTTCTATATTTTTCTAATAAAGCTATAGATACTGCAATGTTATTATCAATAAAATAACTTAAATTTAAAAGTCCAACTAACTTATCTTTATAAAAGATTCCATTTGTTACTAATGCAGAATAATTAAAACATACAAATCTAGAAACACTTATGTCATGTTTTAGCTCTTAGTTTATTTTTTCAAAAATATCTTTTGATATAGATTTTACATCTACTAAATCATAATTTTCCAACTTAATCACCTTAAGTTGATTATTATATATTAATTAATATTTTTTTCAAGCTCTTTTAGTTTTTCTCGCATCCAAATTGGCAACTTCATTTGTAATGGTTTAAAACCATTTTTAGTGTCTTTTATTTTGCCATATTTCGGAATCAGTTTATAATTAATATTTTTTATTGATAGTTTTAATTGTTTTTCTTTTTCATCTTCATCTATAACTTCACAAATTATATTTTCTCCTACTTCTAAATAATCAAAGACATTTTTCACAAAATGAGTAGATATTTCTGAAATATGAATTAATCCATTATATTCATTGTCAATTTTTATAAATGCTCCATACTTAGTTATTCCTGTAACAGTTCCTTCTAAAATATCACCTATTTTATAGTTAGACATTTATACCACCATCCAATAAAAATTATACCATAATTTCTATTTATTTTTATTTTAAACATGCTATAATGTGTACTAGGTGAAAAACATGGAAAACAAAATAAAAAGTATTATAGAAGAAATTCGTCCTTATTTAAATATGGATGGCGGAGATATAGAGTTTATTAAATATGAAGATAAATATGTTTATGTAAAATTAAGTGGTCATTGTTTAGATTGCATGGATCAAGACTTTACTTTAAAAAATTATATATTAAGTATGTTACAAAATGAAATAGATGAAATAGAAGGAATTGTAAATGTTAATTTATAATTTCTTCTTTTTTTAATAGCCAATCTACTCTTTCAATTGGGGCGTATTTACTAATTATTTTATACATATCTTTTAAGAATAATTCATAATCATTTGCTTTGTTAATAATGGGTATCAAAGTTTCTTCATCCAAATCTCCTTCTATAACTTTTTCATATATATCAAAATAAAATGATGGATATAAAAGTCTTGCATATAAAAGT
The DNA here is from genome assembly GCA_948472605.1 of uncultured Mycoplasmatota bacterium. Classification (GTDB taxonomy): domain Bacteria; phylum Bacillota_I; class Bacilli_A; order RF39; family UBA660; genus MGBC108787. The sequence goes on along the minus strand of CAOKUH010000004.1, from coordinate 21,914 downwards.
TGATAACCATATATACCTAATTTTCTTTTTTTAAAATAAGCATTTACCTCAATAAATAAGTCTTCATATGAATTAAAAAATAAAGATTTAAAATAAGATGCAATATCTCTAACTTCAATGTCTATTACATAGTTTATAGGATTAAAGTAGTTTAACGCAATATTGGGAAATACAACTCTTTTCCTTTGTAAAGTGATTTTTTCATTAACACTTATTTGATATTTTTTTGTTGTATTATTAACATATATTATAGCATTTTCAGCAAGGCCGATATAGTAACTAAAACTATTTAAAATAATTGTTTTATCCTTTCCTAATTGTCTAATTTGATACTCAAAGTAATCAACTTTAGAGCTCCATAAATCTGCCCAATTATTGCGATATAATATACTTTTTTTATTTCCAACTACTAATATTTTGGCCAAATCTATCATATCTAAAACATTATATTCAGTATTGTCATTTAAAGGCATTTCAATTAATACATATTTTTTGTTATTATCTATAGTAATAAATGAATTTTGATTGTTTATTATAAATTTACCAGTTGGTATGTTTTTGTTTATAAGTTCTTGATTTAAAGTTAATAATTCTTGTAATTCATCTTCACTTCTTTTATATGGAACAAAAAAATATTTTTTTTCATTGAAAATAAAATAGGAATATTCACTATTTTCAATCAACTCAATATCATAAACATTATAAAAATTTTTTAATAGTTCTTTCATTTAAATCACTATTAAATTGTATTAAAAAAACTTAAGCATTATGCTTAAGCTGCTTTAGTTAAATCTCTTGCAAAATTATCATTATTTTGTGAAGCTAATATTTGTTGTGATTTTTCTACATTTTGATTATAAAAATCTTTTGTCATATCTATTTCTTTGAATAAGTCAATCATTTTTCCACTTATTTCTACAGCTGTTGTTTGAATTTTATCAGTTAATTCTTTATATTTGTCTGTTATATTTTTATATTCATCTGTTATACTCTTTAATTCATTTAATAATGAATTCATTGTATTTTCATAATATTTAGCAACTGAAGAATTACTAGATGTTTGATTTTCTATTGTTACATTATTATTAACGCTTTCACTAACTGGAGCAAATATATTATTTGTAACAGGAGCTTCATTAATAACTGGAGTTGCTACAACAGGTTCTATTATAGGTTGTTGCACCTCAGTAGTTGTTGGCATTTCTTTTGCTTCTGGTTGAAATGCTATAACTGGCTCTACAATAGGATTTACACTAGGTAATGGAGTATTCTCAGGATTAGATATAACTTGATCTGGCATAATTCCTGTATTAGATTGATTAGGGAAAGATATAATTTCTCCAGGAGTTCTTGTAATTTCATTTTGAGTATTATTCATTGAATTTAAAAACATCTCATAATTCTTTTCTAAATTTTTCAAATTATCTTCTCTTAAAGCTAAATCACGTTTATAGTCTTCGGTTACTAATATTTCATTATTTAAAGCTAAATAATCATATCCTTCTTTTTCCCCTTTAATATTAGCTACCATTAGAGCTTTTGCTTTTTTCCAAGCTTCCATATCTATTATATTATGAAACCTTTCTTCTCCACTAGTTTTATAACTAACTCCTACTACTTTGTTATTATTATCAATTTTATTTGAATCAAAAATCATATAGTCAGTTCCATTTGCTTCATGAAGAGCAGTAATTATTTTTACTTCGTTTACTCTTTCATCTGGAAATTTAATAATTTTACTTGCCATATAACATTCCTCGCTATTCTATATGAAATTATAGCAAACAAAAAAAGTTATTTCAAGTCCTTTACTCTCGAAATAACAAAATAATGACAACCAAATGCACAATGATTTTTTATGTAGTCATCAAGTTTACTAAAATCATTGTATGGCTTAAAATTTTTATTTTCTTTGTTGTTAAATCCCTTTAGACGTAATTTTCCATAAGCATAATCACCTAAAATATAATCAAAATTATCAAAATAGTCTGTCAAATACTCCGCAATAATATTGGTATCTATAGCATTTCCTATATTTTTTACAACTTTATACTTTACATTGTTAATAAGTATTTCCATGGCTACCTCATAAATTGAACACCAATTAAAATAACTAACATTAATCCTGTAGCAATAATACTAAGTAATAAAACTAAATCTACATAACCATTACCTGATGTTATAGTATTTCCATATTTTTTATAATAATTAATTGCATCATCTAAACGATTTCTTTTATTAGTGTCATTATCTTTAATACGGAAGAAATGATAAACTTTATTATTTACATCTAAAATATCTTCTTCTTTCATTTTCATAACTTCTACAGCATTAAATCCTGCTAATTGATATGCTTCAGCTTTTAATGTTACTTCCTTGTATTCACTAAAAACAAAGTCATGACTAATCTCATATAATTTGCTACTTAAATAGTTAGAAATTGTATCAGAATTTGGCGTGAATTTATCATATAAAGATTTCATAAAAGGATTAGTAACATCTCTTGTATAAAGTAAATTTTTAAATAACATTATTTCTTCATCATTAACTAGTATACTTTTTTTTCTTAAGACAAACATATCCACTAATTTTTTTTGAAGATTTAAAAATAAATGTCCACATATTTCATCATTAGTTTGGTTTTGATAATATAAATTGAATTCATTTTTAAATTCATTTAATTCTTCATCTGACAAACCAAACTTTTTTAAATTTTCATCAAATCCTCTTTCATTATTAGTTTGATAAGGATTAACTATATCTAATTCTCCATAAATAGTTGTTAAAAGTCTAATAATTACAACTAAAAAAGTATTAAATTCTTCTCTATTTGAATTATTCTTATATGTTAAATACTTCTGTATAGACTCGTGTATTGCATTATTTATAAATATATTTCCTTCCATGACCTCACCTACTCTAAATAGATTATAACACATATTTTAATTAATAGGAATATTTAAAATATTACTTTTAGCTTCCATAGCTCCTCCGTAATATTCAGGTACTACTCCTTGGATAATTTTAGAGGCTACTAAAATATTATACTCATGGTTAATTTCTTTAGATGTAAATGGTATTATAAATTCATTTGTTACATAGCAATCTATATAAATAGATATTAAAACATTATTTATTCCATAATTTTCTAATTTAATTCTTACACTACTTGCAACATATCCCATAAATTCAATCTTTACAGGTATCTTTGGCCCTAAATTTGTGTTATAAATACCATCACTTAATATTCCTATAGGTATTTTTAAGATTATAGAATTAAGTTTAGAAGATAAATACTTATCATAATTCTTTAGAATATCTTCTCTAACTTTTAAATCATTCACACTATTTTGTAAATATTCAGTAAGAATTGATAAAGATTTATAAATATTTTCTAAGTTAAAATCAACACTTATTATTTCTTCTTTGCTATTTTTGGTAAGAATAATGGCATTTTCTAAATCTACTTGAGGGAAAATATCTTTAACTCGGTAGTTGGTTAAAATTGTTTCATTTAGTTTATTTATACTAGATTCAGCAATTCCTAACAATTTTGGTGTAATATTTTTATTAAATTTACTGAGCAAAAAAATACTATTAATTATTATTAAAAGCATTATAAGAATAAATATTTGAGAAAAATTTAATTCAATTTTTCGATGTTGGTAAGATTTCATTTTCATATTAATATATATAATTTAAGTATAAAAAAAAGAAGTTAATCTTCTTAAAACCAATTTAAATCGAAAAAATGATTAGCAAAAAATAAAATACCTGCTATTAGAGCAATGGTTACAATTATAAGTAAAATTCTAATTAACACTTTATTGGTTTCTACACCTTCTTTAAGGTCATTAAAATCATCGAAATCACTTTTGGAAAAAGAAATAGAATTAGTATAAAAAGTTTTATCAATTTCTTTTTTTACCTCTTCTTTAACCGTATCTTTTATGGTTTCTTTAACATCATTTTTATTTAATTCTTCTTTAACTCCATCTAAAACAACTGTATTATCATTTCCTTTTAAGTCTGTCAAAATATCAAGAGGATTCATTTCTCTAGTTAATTCTTTTTCAGTTATTGTATTAATTAAATTAACTAAATCATCTTTATTACTGGTGACTTTAGAAACATATTCTTTATCGTCGTCATCTTCGTCTTCTAAGTCTAACCCTTTTAATATATCATATTGGGTATCACGGATTTTTTTTAGCCTTTCTCTTTCATAATCTATATCTTTATCTTGTTTAGCTTTTTCAATTATAGCATTAATATTATATTCTTTAGTTTCCTCTTCACCTTTTTCTTCAATATATTCTTCCTCTTCTTGTTTAATTAAAGCTCTTGATTTACGAGGTTCTTCATGATATTTTTTTTCTAATAGTTGTCTAACTTTATCTATGTCTATATTTTTTTCATTATCTCCAATAACATGAGCATTACTAGTTAAATTAACATCTTCTAAGTCATCACGATTCATCTCTTGATATAGTTCTTCGTTTTTTCTTGATCTAGAGCCAAGATTTTCATTACGACTATAAATATAATCATACTCATAATCTCTATTATCTTGATTATTGTACTTATCCATTCTAGAACTCATGCTATTCACCTACACTATTCAAGAAATATAATATCATATATTTTAATTTTTTTAAATACCTAGTTGATTTTTATAATTACTCTTCGTATAATTTTAATAGGAGATGAAAATATGGAAAAAATTAATGTTAGTAAAGAAAGATGTATTGGTTGTGGAGCTTGTGTTGCTATAGATCCTAAACATTTTGAATTTGATGATGATGGAAAATCAGAATGTATTAGTAATGAGGCGCTAGATAGTGAAAATTTAACAAATGCTATTGAATCTTGTCCAACTAGTGCAATTGAAAAAATAGATGAGGAATCTATGGAATGTGATAATCCAAAATGCCATTGTGATGATTGTACTTGCGAGGAATGTGATTGCGATGATGAGGAATGCGATAATCCAAATTGTCATTGTGAAGATTGTAATTGTGAGGAATGCGATTGTGATGATGAGTGTGATTGTGAAGAGTGCAATTCAAATCATCATGAAAACGAAGATAATTAATATGTTAAAAACAAGCTAAAATAAACTAGCTTGTTTTTTTATTTAAGTTTGCTCACAATAATCAAATATAGAATAACTATCTTTACTACTGCTTATATAAATATTTTCATTTTGATAAAGTTTATCATCTGAATATTCATTATTTAATTTTTTACAACTAACTAAATAAAAATTTTGGTTAGCCAAATTATTCATTTTTACTTCATATTTAAATGATATAGAACCACCATCATTTATTGCATTAACAAGTTCCATTTTATCTATTATTTCTTCAATAGTAATATTTTTATTTGCTAATGCATCATGTAAACTAATTATTCCTTTACTACTATGATAATTAATAGCAAATTCAGAATAGATAGTTGTTTTTTCATTAATTTTATAGATTTCTAAAAGATTAGGGTATTTTTCATCGCTAATAATTAGTAAATGTTTAGCTTTACAACCAGTTAAAAGCAACAAAATTAGAGTTAATGTTATTATTTTTTTCAAATTAATATTTTCCTTTACTTAAAACTATAAAGTTTTTTTACTTCTTTTAGAGTTAATTCGCGATATTCCCCTGATTTTAGATTGCCAAGACTTAAAAAAGCATAACTTTCCCTTTTTAATTTACTAACACTATGTCCTAAAGCAGCAAATATCTTTTTTATAATATGATTTCTTCCTTCAATTATACTAATTTCAATTATTTGACTATCAATAGTTGTTTTTCTTACCTTTAAACGTGTGGGAATTACTTTTCTATCTTCTATCATAATTCCTTTTTTTAAACTATAAAATTCTTGAGGAGTTAAATTACCTTCAATTTTAGCAATATAAGTTTTTTCTACTTCGTTTTTAGGATGCATTAAAATATTAGCAAGCTCTCCATCATTAGTTAAAAGTAAAAGTCCTGTAGTATCGTAATCTAATCTTCCAATAGGGTAAATTCTTATATCAGTATCTATTAAAGAAACAACTGTTTTACGATTTTTTTCATCACTGGCACTACTAATGACTCCACGCGGTTTATTTAACATATAATAAACTTTTTTTTCATTTTTTTCTAAAACTTCGCCATTTACCATAATAATATCACTATCATTAACTTTCATGCCTAGTGATGCGATTTTACCATTTACTAAAACTTTGCCAGAATTTATTAATTCTTCGGCTTTTCGCCTAGAGGTTAGACCACTATTAGCGATTACTTTTTGTAAGCGTTCCATAATATTCCTCCTAAAGTAGTATGTTAGCTACTTCTTGCCAATTCATAACTCTTTTTATATTTTTTGTTGCTAAATATTCTTTACTTAATTCTTTATTGTGATAAGCGTCAAATAAAAGTAAAATTTCACCTTTGCTTAAGTGTCTAATTGAATCATCAATTCTAATATCAAAATCGATTAATTCTTTATTATCTGTAAAAATAATTTGTTTTGATTCAATGAATGGCAATTTTTTTTGTAAATATTCTATTTTAAATTTTAAATGATTTCCTTCTTGATAATGGGCATCTTTAATAATAAAACTAGAAACAATGTACAAGTCATATTTTTCATTCAATTTCTTTATAATTTCAAAAGCATCATCTTTTAAAGGAGCATCTTTATACATATCAAGTTGACCTTTTTTAAAAAACTCTTCTTTTCTAGATCCTAGTGCATTTTGAAGATAATATCCTGTTTTTTTAAAATCAATTTTTGAACCAATGAACTCTTCTATTTGTTCTTTAAAGTTACCATCTGTAATAACATCATCCATATCAATCATTAATCTTTTTTTCATATTCAAGTACCTCTCTTTCAAAAATAGATTTAAATTCTTTAGGAACTTTTGCTTTAAATGTGTATTCTTTATTTTTAATTATAATTTTTAAAATACTAGCATGTAGGCCTAATCTACCTATAGGATTTTTCAAAGAGCCATATTTTTTATCACCTATAATAGGATGATTTAATTCACTTAAGCTTGCTCTTATTTGGTTTTTTCTTCCTGTTTTAATTGTAACTTTAAGTAAAGAGTATGGTTTTGTCTTGGCTATAGTTTCATAATGAGTGATAGCTAAATTGCCATTTTTATTATTAACATATACTTTATGGGTTTTATCTTCACTTAGACTTAATTTAATAGTTTCTTTATCTTTAGAAACAAAACCATTTACGATAGCTATATATTCTCTTTTAATAGCAATTTCATTCCAATTATCTTGAAGATATTTTTTTAATTTTTCATTTTTAGCAAATATTACAATTCCTGATGTATCTTTATCTAAACGATGAACAATAAATATTTTATTTTTAGGATTTTGTTTTTTTATATACTCTCTTGCTTCGTGGTATAATGTACGAAATTTTTCTTTATCTGTTGCAATAGTTAGAACTTTTGTTGGTTTATTTATTACTAATAATTCTTTATCTTCATAAATAATGTCCATTTTTTTGGTGTTGCTCATAATTAAAACTCTTTTCTGAATTTATTATAACAATTAAATTTTGGTTTTAAAAGAAAAAGAATTTATTTCATATTGTAAAACATTTTGTCATAATAAAATATTTATCAAATATCATTTTTTTTTAGTAAATTATCAATGGCTTTTAATACTCCAATTTTTCCGTATTCGTAAGTTAGTCCTCCTTGTTGATAAGCAATATATGGTTTTCTTAAAGGACCATCACATGATAGTTCTATACTACTTCCTTGGGTAAATGAACCACTTGCCATAATTATTTCTTCAGCATATCCAGGCATTTCACTAGGTATTGGAGCAAATGTAGAATCTATTGGAGAACCTGATTGAATACCTACACAATATTTTATTAAATCATTGGGGTCATTAAATATAATGTTTTCTACTATGTCAGCTCTTTCATCATTATAGCGTGGCTCAACGTTATAACCCAATTTTTCTAACATTAAACTTGTAAATATGGCTGTTTTTAACGCACTTCTAACTACTGATGGAGCAAAAAATAATCCTTCTAGAATGCTTTTGTTAATTCCAAGAGTGGGACCTACTTCTTTTCCTTCCCCTGGTAGAGTTAATCTTTCACCACAAAGTTTTACTAAATCTTTTCTCCCAACTATATATGCCCCGTTTGGTGCAATTCCTCCTCCAAGATTTTTTATTAAAGAGCCAACAATAATATCTGCTCCAACTTCAATTGGTTCTATTTTACCTACAAATTCACAATAGCAATTGTCAATCATGATAATGACATCTTTATCGATATCTTTAATGAATTTAATAACTTTTTCTAATTTCTCAATAGTAATACTTTTTCTAGTAGAATAACCTTTACTTCTTTGTATTTCAATTACTTTTACTTTATTATTTTTTAAAAAACTTTTTATGCTTTCATAATCAAAATCATTATCTATTAAATCAATTTGATTATAAGTAACCCCAAAAGATTTTAAGGAACTATTGTTTTCTTTTATCCCTATTACTTCATGTAAAGTATCATAAGGAAGACCTGTAATTGAAAGTAATTTATCACCTGGACGAAGTAAGGCAAAAAGGGTTGTTGATAAGGCATGAGAACCGCTTACCATTTGACTTCTTACTAAGGCATCTTCAGCTTTAAAAATAGTGGCAAAAATATTTTCTATTGTTTCTCTTCCGATGTCATTGTAACCATAACCACTTGTACTATTAAAGGAATTTTCACTTAAATTATTTTCCCAAAAAGCATTTAATACTTTCATAGAATTATATAAGCAGATATCATCTATTTTTTTATAAATATCTATTAATTCTTCTTCACATATTTTTTCTAGTTCCACTAAATTTTCATCCAAATTTAAAAATTCATATTTTTTCATAATTTCAAATCTTCACTTTCTTCCAAATTATTTATTCTCGCTAAGCACTCATACATGCTAATAATAACATCTGTTTTATTATGGATACTTCCATTTTCAAGAATATTTTCTTCTCTATCAAATACTATATATGATAAATCTTCTTTTCTGTTTGTAAATAATTTTTGGTTCTCAAGAAACCATTTATATTGATTATCTGAAATAATGTGTGGCAAGTAATTAATAATTGGTTCACAATCACCAATACAAATCACTGCATGGCCTTTACTTGCAAGGCATGATTGCCAAACATATCCTGGATATTCATCATCTTCTAATCCTAAACTTTCGGCGGTTATTTCTAGTTTATTTCGATTAGAAAAAATTTTAACTCCTAAACCATGAAATTCATTTTCTTTTAGCTGTTTACAATATACTCCAACATTTAGTTCGTTTTCATTAGGAATAATTATTATTGCTCTATACACTTTTTCCACCATCCACTCTAATTATAGTACTATTTACAAAACTTGCTTCATCGCTTGCTAAAAAAGCAACGACATTTGCTATTTCAGTTGGTTCTCCAAAGCGTTTTAAAAGTGATTTTGCTTTTTCACTTTCCAAATAAGTAGGATTCATTTCTTTTACACTTTCAGTATTAACCCAACCAGGAGCTAGAGCATTTACAAGGACATAAGGAGATAAGGCTTTAGCAAAATTTTTAGTTAGAGAAATAATTCCAGATTTTGAAGCATCATAATCCATAGAATAAGTTTCATTGGTATCTATTCCATTGGTTGATGAAATATTTATAATTCGGCCTTGTTTTTGTTCTAACATAATTTCACCAACATATTTACAGGTTAAAAAAGTTCCTACTAAATTAACGTTTAATACTTTTTGAAATTCTAAGGCTGTTTTTTCTTTAAAATAATTATCTTGGCATAAAGCAGCGTTGTTGACTAGACAATCTATATGATGAAATTCACTCATGATAGATTTTATCATTTTTTTCACCTCATCTTCATTCGAAATATCTGCTTTTATTAACATTACTTTTATATTATATAAATCTTCTATTTCTTCTTTTAATTTATTAGCTTTATCTTCACTTGTTAAGTAGTTTAAAACTATATTATAATTTAATGAGGCAAATTTTTTTACTATAGCGGCTCCTATCCCTTTTGCTGCACCTGTTACTAACACTACTTTTTTTTCCATGTAAAACCTCTTTTCTAAACTTTATTTTAACATTAAATATATAAGTTTACATCAAAAAAATTTCATGAATAAACATGAAACTAAATTGCTAGGACTAGACGGAATGAAAGGTAATAGCCAATCCCGCCATTATCGTGATAAAATGCGAAAGCCCCAGATGCAACACCATCGTACCAAATAACCACCGCGTCTGAACCATGGGTTATGTAGTATAAAATTTTAATTATTTATTAGTGTTATGGTAATAATTAAATTCCTGTAAAGATAATAAAATTTCTTCTAAAGTATCAATATCTTCTATCTCTTCATTATCAATAATTTCATTTATTAGTAAAATAATTTCGCTAATACTTGAACAATTTTTATAGTCAACATGATAATAATTTAGTATTTCAATTTGGTATTTTTTTAAATATAAATTATCATTGACTTTTACTAAACTATTATTATTAATTGTTTCATTTATTAAATCTTCTATCTCTTTTTGCATTTTTAAACACCTTCTAAAATTGTTTTATTTATAATATCTTAATAGTGATAAATACACAAGATTATATTATTAACAGAAAAAAAGTTTACATAGTAAAATCGTAAACTTTCGTTAAATATGATGCCTATTGTTTACAATCAAAAAAATCAAACCAAGGATCTTTTCTTTTTAAACGCTTTAAAGCTTCTTTAATTGTTATTTCATTAGGTTTTACTTTGTCAAGTTCATTCCAAGAAATAGGCATAGATATTGCTAGTTTTTCTCTTGCTCTAATTGAATATGGTGCAACACTAGTGGCTCCTTTGGTATTTCTGAACCAATCAATGAAGATTTTTCCTTTTCTTTTGTTCTTATTCATTGTAGCTACATATTTGTCTGGCCATTTGGCGACCATTAATTTGGCAATTTTTTCAGCAACATCATGAAATTTTTTCCAGTTTTTTAATTTTTTTATAGGAACGACGACATGATATCCTTTACCTCCACTTGTTTTTAAAAAGGATTTTAAGGAAAACTCATCTAGAATACTTTTTAAATCTTTTACTCCTTCTCTTATTTTTGTTAGACTTATATTTTCATCTGGATCAAAATCAAATACAAGCATATTTGGATAATCAATATCATCAACAAAACTTCCCCATATGTGAAATTCAATACTATTCATTTGTACTTCTTTAATTAGTCCACTTGTATCTCGAATATAGTAATAATCATTTTTTTTATCATTAGTACTTGGAATTGTAATCATCCCTATACCTTTATCTTCATTTTCTAAATGTTTTTTAAAAAAAGATTTTTCAAAAACACCATCAGGACATCTTACAACACTAAGTATTCTACCTCTTACTAATGGTAACATTCTTTTAGCAGCTGCTTGATAATACCTTACAATATCTAATTTTGTTGTTTTAGGTTTTTTAAATATTATTTTAAGAGGATTACTAATTTTTACATATTCAACAATATCATTGATTTTAGAATTTTTTATAATTTTTTTGTTATTAGTTATTTCCTCCATTAATTTATTAGATTTAATACTTTTATTAAATTCTAAGATATCGGAATATAAATGTATTCCATCATCTTCTTTAATTAATAGCCAATTATTATTCTTGAAATAAGTTAATGTCCACTTCCCTTTAAGTCTCTTGCCTTTTAGTTCTAGCTTTATTGTTTCATTATTAAAATTCCCATTAAAATCATCAAGAGGCTCCCAGTATCCTTCATCAAAAAGCATTACTGTTCCTCCACCATATTCTCCTTTGGGAATTATGCCTTCAAAATTACGATATGTTAATGGATGGTCCTCTACTTGTACTGCTAGTCTTTTATCTTTAGGGTTATAAGATGGTCCTTTTGGAATTGCAAAGCTTTTTAAAACACCATTCCATTCCAGGCGAAAATCATAGTGTTCTTTTCTGGACATATGGTGTTGAACACAAAAGCATAAACGTTTTTTAGATTTTGCTGTTTTACCAATTGGCTCATTTGTTTTATCAAAATTTCTTTTTTTGTTATATTCATTTAAAGATTTGTTCATAACAATACCTCTCATTAAGTATTATTAAACTTTTTTCTTTATTTATCCATAAATTTTCAAATATATCCAAGATATCTAATAATTGTATTTATTTATATTGATTTATATTATATAATATTTTTATAAATAGTTTAAAGATAGGAGGTGTAAATAATGAGAAAATATTTTATTTTTATGTTAGTTGCAGGCTTTATGGTTTTAACAACTGGATGTAATAAAGAAACTCCTAAAGACACGCCAAAGGCTTTAACTTGTTCTAAAGTTGAAACTAGTGAAGACGGATATAAAACTACAGATACTATAAAAGTTAATTCAAAAGACAATAAAGTTACTAAAGTTGAAGAGACAACTATAACTGAAATGAATCCAGAAATGGTAGAGATGACTGTTAGTCTTGGAGAAAGTTTTATAAGTACATTTAATGATATTAATGGTTTTAATGCTTCTTATGTTAAGGAATCAGAAAATAGTGTAAAATATACCCTTAGTATTGATTATGAAAAATTAAATATTGATGAATTAAAAGAAAAATTTGGTGAAGATTTTGATAATAATTCTTTTTATACTTCAAAAGATATTACAGTAGAAGAATTTAAAACTCAAAATTTAGAAGGTTATACTTGCGAATAAAAATTACGATATAATAGTTTTAAACAACAATAAAAAAATTAAATTAAAAAATCAAGGACGAACAAATTAGTTTGAACTTGATTTTTTATTATGTAACCAATTGGTATAACGTTCTATTTTTTCTAAATTAATATTATCAAAAACGGCAATAAAAGTTATCTTTTCATTCATAAATTCAGCCCCAATTATCTTATTTTTGTATTACAATTATTAACTTCTAAATCATAAATTTTATTTTCCTTGGCGTATTTTACTAATAAATGTGCTTCGTAAGTTGCAAGACTTCTTCCAGAATTCCATGAATTATCAGATAAAAACCAATTATTTCTATCAGAAAAACCATCTTTTGAAGAAATCATTGTAACAGAAATATATGGATAATTTTTCCTTAATATTGCATAACATCTTTTCAAATGAAATTCACTTGTAATAATTGAAATATGATTAATATCTTTAGGTAATAATTTCATAGCATTTTCTATATTTTCAAAAGTATTATTAGATGTATCTTCTATCAATATATCCTCTTTGTTGGCTCCAAGCGATAGTGCTAATTCTTTCATTTTAATTGCTTCTGGTATTGGAGAATTATCTTGATTGCTAGCTCCATTAACTCCACCCATAAATATAATTTTTTTTATTCTTCCTTTTTTATAAGTATTAATAGCAGTGGTTACCCTTTCATTTATTAGCATATTATTTTCAAAAACTAAAGCATATTCTGATGATAATCCTTCATCTTCAATATTAGAATAAACAATATCATCAATTTGCTCATCGGTTAAATTTTCATTATTTATTTGTGATAATTTAGTTTCTTTCATAAAAATCCTTTCTAATTAATCAAACTTATATGATTAATTACTTTCATTTAAAACTTTTTCAACTTCATTTATTAGTTGTTCTTTATTTGGAATATAATAAGTATAAGTTGACGCAAATACATTATTTTCTAGTCCACCTAAAGCGTATTCCATAGATACTTCTTTTTTACCCTTACAAAGAATAATGCCTATTGCTTTATTATCATATTCATCATTTACTTCAGCATTGTAATAATTTAAATACATATTCATTTGCCCTGCATATTCGGGTTTCATTTGTCCTATCTTTAAATCAATTAGAACATAACATTTTAAAATTTTATTATAGAAAACCATATTAACATAGTAATGAGTATTTCCAAGCGTTATTCTTTGTTGTGTTCCTACAAACATAAAGCCTTTCCCCAACTCTAGTAGAAACTCTTCCATGTGACGTACTAATTTTCTTTCTAAATCTTTTTCGAGAATAGGTTTTGGTTCTTTAATATCTAAAAATTCAAAAACATAAGGTTCTTTCAAAATATCATCAGGTTTAGCAAGTGTCTGTCCAACTTTTGATAACTCATAAACTTTCTCTTTATTATTTTTTCCGTCGGACAATAATAATCTTTCAAACAATGATGTTTCTAATTGTCTTTTTAATTCTCTAACACTCCATTTAGAATTAACACATTCTTTTTCGTAAAAATTTCTTTCATCATCATTTTCAATGCTTAATAGTTCACAATAATGTGACCAACTCAATTTTCCAGACAATGTCTGGAATTTTGGATAAGTAATATAAAGTTTACGCATATTAAACAAATTACTAACTGAAAAACCAGTGCCTAAAATTTTTCTTAATTCTTTTGATAGTTCCTTCATTATTTGTTTACCATATTCAGCTTTAATGTTACCATTTTGCTCATTTTCAACAATAATTCTGCCAACATTCCAATATGCTAGTAACATTGTATTATTTACTTCATAAGCTATTTTATTTCTGCTATTAATAATTACATCTTTAATTTCTTCAATCATTTGCATATTACTTTTTTCTAACATAAACATTGGTTCCTTTCTTATTAAATTTTAACATATTTTAGAAATTTATTTATAGTAATGTTATACTTTCTTTATCTAATCTGTCTACTACAACTATCAGATATAAGAAAAAAGCATGTAAAAGGGCTCGTTTACATGAAATAGCATAATATGAATTTAGAGATAGTTATGCGACATGTATGATACACAAAGGAGTTTTAATAGAAAGTATCTATGACATGTGATGTATATTTACGCAAAAAAATAATACGTAGCTTATCTCATTTTTAAGATTGTTTAGTTTAATCAAAATAATCATAAATCTTATTGAATTCTCTTTGATAATTTACAATATAGATGAAGTATTGTTCAAGTAGATTGCCTATGTCTTTATCACTTTTAGTTTTTGATAATACCAATTTTTTCAAATCTTGTTTAGTAAAAGATTCTTCTAATATAACAATGTCATAATATTTTTTGCTGTTATCAAAATTAGTAAATTTCTTTAGCATATTAACTTTTAAATATTATAAATCACTAATTTGAAGTTGATGACTTTCTAAAAATCTTTTTACCAGCCCATTTCTTTTTTGATTTTCATACACATTATCAATAGTTAATTCGTTTAAAAGTTTATTAACTTTTTTGTAAAATAAACTAAATTGTTTTTTACTGCTAGAGATAACTAAAATATTTGAGTTAATATTAATAACAATTTCTCGTAAATAATTTTCTATTATTAAATCAAATATATCTTTTGGGTGATAACTAAATAAACAAAATTAAACTACCTCGCCGTCCCAACAGCGAGGAATTAGGACTGATATAACACTGTATCTCTAGAAATCATGTCATACTGAGAATTACCTTGATTGCGAACATATTTGGCAATCACTTTCTCAGTTAATTCTGTAGATACAGTTGCTACGTAGTAGCCATCAGTCCAAAATTCTCCTCCCCATAAATATTTCTTTATTTCAGGATTGTATTTAAATACAGATTTCGAAATATTACTTTTGATTATTGTAACTATATTAGTCGGAGAATAAGTAGGAACAGATTGTACAAGAAAATGTACATGATTTAAATCTGTTCCTACCTCAAAATTATAATACTTATCATTTTTTTGCATAATTGCACATTTTCCTCAATTTCTTCGTATAACACACTTTTTTCTAGGCGAAATATTTTATTTGTTAATAAATCTTTAAAAATAATAGAAAAATCTTCCCATAAATCCATAGATTCTTTTTGAATTCTAGTAGCAGTAAAAACATTAATATAGTCAATATCTATATTTGTTTTTTTATGTACAAAATTTTTGACACTTGCATAAAGGTCAGTTTCTATGAGTTAAATTGCAAATAAATTAAATGTTTCTAAAAGTACTTAGTCTATGTGGGAATACAGAAGAGATCTCATTCCTTTAAAAAGATTAATAAATCTTGCTAATATTTATAGTGTTAAAATAGATTATTTAATGAATTTAAGTGATGATAGAAAAAATACAAAAATGTACAACGATATAAATATGCAAGTGGTTGCTCACAATTTGTGTACGTTAAGAGAATCATTAAATTTAACTCAAGATAAAATAGCACAGATAATTCATGTTTCTAGGTCTACTTGGGAAAGTTATGAACAAGGAAGAGTTTTAATTACAACAATTCCTTTAGATGTTATAGCACACATACCAAAGCATTTATTATTGTCATTCCAATCGTCTTTAACTTTAGGATAACATAAGTCTTTTGAATAGCATTCTAACAATAATTTTTGTATATTTTCTATATTCATAATAACACTACTTTCCAATAAAAAAGTCTAGTTTTCTCTTAGAATACTAGGACTTTTATATGTTCAAAACCTTGAAGGGTTTGATTTCACAAATATGGGGCGAAATGTGGGGATCGAACCCACGCATACCGGAGCCACAATCCGGCGTGTTAACCACTTCACCAATTCCGCCATAACTAGTACTAGAATAACAAATAATTGAATAAATTGCAAGAGTATATTATAATATATGTAGGATGTGATTAGAATGGTAGCCCTGAATATTATTATAACTTTTGCTGAACAACTAATGGATTTTATTTCCGATGTTTCTAATTTTTTTACTAAAATAATAGCTAATATTCATAACTTTTTAAATAGATTTATGAGTGATGAAATTATATTAGTCTTTGGTATAGCTATTGGTGCTTTTCTAGCAATACTATTATTTAGAGCAGTTATTAATAAAAGATAAAAGAATAGTTTTTTCGACTATTCTTTCAGATTGTTTTGTATTGTTTTATGGCGAGAATTTTTTGGGAGTTTCCTGCTATTTATTATAGAAAGAATTCTACTCCTGATTGGATAGATGTATTGTGCTATATTTTTGGAGGCTTAACTTATTTGGGATTTTTACATATTTATATGAAATTAAAAAAGAAAACAATTCTGCTCTAATTTTCTTTTGTCAATATGTTTTTGTAATTGCTATGTATTGTCTTCCCATAGAGTCAAAGCTACTTTCTAATTGTTCTTTAGGTATAGGAATATTTTTTTCTTCTTTAAGAGGATCATTTATGTAGTAGTAATTTTCATCCATTCCGGTTAAAAGTACAGTATGTGAATTTTTAGGGTAAGTGTATGTGAATTTTTTATCGTAACTGAACCAATTGTAAATATCATTGGCTTCTTGGTAATCTATTGTAACCCAAATGATACTTGGGTACTCGCTTGCTGCTAGAAAGTAGAGAGGATATTTATTTGTTTCACTGGGAATTAAAAGTAATTCGTTTTTTAAGTGGGAATTTTCAATGACTTTTGCAATTGCTTTTGAGATTACTGGTTCAAATGCACCCCAACCTCTGTTTGGGCTTGCTGGGTCTCCAGCGTAACTTTTAGCTGGATTGGGTCCGTATCTATTACCATCATTTTCATAAACATTTTCTTTTTCTAAATTATTATCTATAAAGTCTTTTAAGGTGATGTCTATTCCTAAGTAGTTTAAGAACATAACGGAACTTGCCGATTCACATCCATTGGGATAGTCAGGATTTTGAAGTAGGAGAGGAACTTCTTTTTGGTTTGTATTTTCTTTTCTAAAGTTTTCATAGTTTTCTTTGGTTTGAAAATAAAAGTTGTAGGGAAGTGTATTTCCTAATTTTATTTCAAGGATAGGATTAAGTAAGTTTATGTGGTTGTTTTCTTTTTGTATTTGGTAAGTGGTGATTATTTTTTGTCTTGTGAAATAATCTTGTTCTAAAGTAGGGATTAGAGCATGCTTTAATTTTGTATGTTCATGTGTATAGAGTTTTAGCCAAAATAGATTAGATAGTAAGAGTAAAAGAATAACAAATAAAACTATATATTTTTTCATTTTTTTATTCCTCCTAATTTTAAGGTTATATTGTTATTATAGCATAAAATGTTAAATATCTAATCCGTTAAAATATATAGTGAGAGTTAAAGATATTTCTTTGATTTAAATAAAAAAACTTGAATTTTAATCGAATTTCAGACTATTGTACTTATTTGTCACCAATCTGAAAGAATAGTTTTTTCGACTATTCTTTTTCAATATATTCATTTAAACTATTTACGCGATATTTAGGTTCAGGCATTTCACTAGTTGAAACAAAACCGCTTCTAGAGTTTATAACATCAGGTATACGATTGACGATATCAGCACAAGTAAGTTCTACTGTAGCAGGTTTATTTATAACCATTGTTGTATTTGGTTCTCCTTCTATTGTCCAAGCATTGACATCAAATTCATTCTCATTGTAAACTTTTCCAATGCATTCTGCTTCGATTGTTATACCTTCTTTAGTTTCTGCTGTGACAACAGCACTCATTCCTGTAGCATCTCCAGCTTTAATAGTCATATCTAATGTACTAGAATAAATATCTTCTTCGTTAGTTTGAGGAACACATTTTTGATTGATACTTATTAAATGTAAGCCTAATTTGTCAATTAGCCAACCTGCAACATTCCACATATAACTTGGAGAAAATTCACGATTTTCTATTAATTTTTGTCTTTCATCTTCACTCATGTTATCTAAGCTAGCAACTTCACGCTCAAATTCTTCCAAAGTAAGACCAGAGCCATGAGCTTTAGCAAGAGCAATTCCATAATCTTCAACATTATACGAACTACTTCCTTTAATTTTGGTAATTTTATGTGTTGAAGAGGCTAAATTACTTATTAAATTTCCCCAGAAAATATCTTGATAACCACATCCAGTTATCGTAATTCCACCTGCTTTAGCTAAACTATCAAGTTCTTTAAATAATGTTGGATTTGAGTTACTTGCAAAAAATGCCTCTTCACAAGTTGTAATTGCATTCACATGACATTTACAACAAATACGTAAAATATCCGTCAAATCATTTAGTAAACTCATTGTTGTTACAATTGCAATATCTGGTTTAACTTCATTTAAACGATTTTCTAAATTTTTAATATCTTCAATGATAATATTTTTATTATCACTTTCCATAATGCTTCCAATATCATTTCCTAATATATCGTTATTAACATCAAATGCTAAAACTATTTCAGCTCCTTTCTCATAAACATAACGCATAGTGTATTTAGCCATCTTGCCACACCCAATTTGGGCTACTTTAATTTTTCTTTCCATATTTATCCCTTTCCTATTCTATATTATTATCAATTTCTAAATCAGTATAATAAATAATTTCTTTATTTAAACTTTTAGCAAATTCTATTTCATTTTTGGTACTACTTCCAATATAATTATTAACATTTACAACCATTATTGCATCTGATAATTTAATTTTTTCTTGATGCATTAAGCCAAGCATTAGAAAGTCATCTTTTGTGTAATTATCATCGGGCTTTGTTAAATCTATTGGAGCTAATACACAATTTCCCATTAATTCTAATTTTAAGGCTATTTCTTTTTGAAATTTATAACTCCCGCATATTGTGATAATTTTCATAATCTTACCCCATATCTGTTAAATCAACGTTTTCTTCTTTAATTAAATCAGCAAATACTTCTTTAAATCTAGCAATTTCTTTTATTTTAGCATCTTCATAAATATTTTTGGCATTACAAATTGCTTTATAAACATGTTTAATTTTAACTTCTCCTTCATTATCAAATAAAGCATAGCTAAAGGCATTAGCAAGTATAGTTAAACAAATATCAGGGTATCTTGCTGCGACTTCATATATTCTTTTGTATTCATCAGTCATTTCAACAATAAAACTCATTATTTTTTCTTTTATAAAATCGGTATAATTAAGTTTTACTCCAATTTGTTGTTGTAATTTAGGATAAGTTCCCATTAAGATTTTTACCGTAGTTGGTTTATCACTTTCTGATACATCCACTTTTTGAAATCTTCTAAGAAAAGCTCTATCACGTAATATATATTGTTCGTATTCTTCAGTTGTAGTTGCTCCAATCATTTTAATTGATCCTCTATCAAGTCCAGATTTTAACATGTTAGCAAAATCTATTCCACCATTTTGAGCAGTATTTTTATTAACTAAAACATGAGTTTCATCAATAAATAGAATTGTTTTATCGCGGTTTTCTAGTTCTTTAACTAATAAATCAATTCTATTTTCAACTTGTCCTTCACTAACACTTGATCCTAGTAGGCTTGTAATATTAATTTTTATAAGTTCCCAATCTTTTAAAACATCTGGAACTAAGCCTTTTTGAATTCGATAGGCAAGTCCTTCAACTATTGCTGTTTTACCTATACCTGGTTTACCAACTAATAGGGCACTTTTTTCAGGTGTTAGAAGTGTTAATATACATTGTTTTATCTCATTATCACGAGCAATTGCTGGATCAGTAATAAATTCTTTTTTGGTAAAATTTTCGCCATATCGCTCTATCATACTAATTTTTTCTTCATTCATAGTATCCCTCTTTTAATATTGTACCATAATAAAAAAAGAAGATACAAAAATTTTACTTCTTTTTTTATTTTTTTACATTTATTGATGTTTGTTATAAGATAAACAATAATGAGGCAACTCTAAATTATGGTATTTTAAATTTTCACAAATATTTTCTAAGTCATTATAATAGCGATTATTATAATTATTATAATTTTTCTCATTCATCTCTAATTGTTTTTTTACTTCGTTATTAACATATATTTTAATATCTATATCATTATAGGGATTTACAACTATAGTTTTATTTTTTAAATTATTTATAAAATTGTCCAATATTTCTTTTGAATATTTGAATTCATTAATTACATAACCTAAATTTAAAATCATAAATTTATCATAATCATTACTTATGTATGGATTAGCATCGATTTTAAGATATTTATCGTCATAACTATAGACAACTTTTATTTTATTATCTAATGAGTTATCAACTATAATATCTTCATCGTAGAAAATGTTACTACTTAATACTAAGTTGTCTTGCATTTCAAATTCATATTCTAAAGTTTTATTCTTTTCTAAATTATCAGTATAAATTATTGTGGTGCTTGCAAATTCTAAGGTGCTAATTCCTGTCCCAACTCCAAGTAAACAAAAACCTATTAATAATGTTATAAGTAGTAAGCCTGTCTTATTTTTATGTTCGAAAATAAAATTATAGAGAAAGATAAAAGCTACTATACCTAAAATAAGTAAAGAAATTAAAACTAAATATATACCAAAGTAAAATACACCATTTACTAAGAGATAAATAATAATGCCTAGAGTTATTGCCATTCCTGCTAAAAATAAACCAACTCCAAATAATACAAATACCAAAATAAACTTTATAAAGAAGATACATATTTTACTCAAAGTATCAATTATTCCAAAATTATTTGACTCATGAGTCTCCTTTTTTACATATTTTGTTTGTTTTCGTTCTTTGCTAATTTTTTTTTCTACTTTTTCATCTGTTTTTATTTCTTTATTATCATCTTCATCTTTTGGATTATTGTGAAAAATGCTTTCAAAATTACCATTTAAATAACGACTTTCAAATATTTTAATAAATAGTAATACAGCAAATATTAAATAAGCGAATTCTAAAATTACATTCCATATACAATTTATGACATGACTAATATGACTTCCAAATGAAGAAAAAATTCCTCTTCCCATACTTGCTATTATTTCAAAAGGTATTTTACAAATAGCAATTATAATGAATATACATACTAATTCTATTATAAATTTTAAAATATCATTAAAACTTTTTTGAGAAAATACGCTGATTATTTGATCAAATATGTTTATAAAGCTGTCAACAACATTAGACATCTTGCGAAACTAAATATCTAAGCAAAAATTGTAAAGAGAGCATA
>CAOKUH010000003.1 GCA_948472605.1 uncultured Mycoplasmatota bacterium | reverse complement strand
ATTCTATAATGGTTTGTAAGATTTTGCTGTTTTAAAAGTGTTTAAGTTCCGGAATTGCAAAATATAAACACGTATGTTATTATATATTTAATCATAAGTATAACGATACCACTTAACATCCGTTAATTATGAGTATGTCCCTATTTTTTAGAATACCAAATTTTTAAAGTTTGGTTCTATCTATTCTTTATAATTTTAGTTATAACATTATTATTGTAATGAAAAAATAGGGATTTTAATTTAGATAGAGTTAAAATGGGATTTAATTGTCATAAAAATTTTTACGAGTGCGTAAAAAAACGCCAACTTCGTTAACTCAGCTAACCCGTGGTTCAACCGCGGTGGTAATTGGAACAACGGTGTCACGTCTGGTGCCTTTGCGTTCAACCACAACACTGGTGGTACTAACGCGAACATTTCGTTCCGCCTAGTTCTCGCCTTTAGACTACATATAAGTAAGATAATTCTTCACTATAGTAAGTATTTAAGGATATAAAATAGTGTTTAGTGTAGAAATTAAATTCCACATTGAAAAATGAAATACATGAACAATAATAAATTGGTTAGTAATACTTTAATGAAAATCAATTATTATGCAAATTTTAAGAGCAGTATTTAAAAAATATGGCTCTTTTTTGCCTTTTAAAGGATGGTAGTATGAGTAAAATATATGATAAATATTTAGAATTGAAGAAAATAAATAGGGATAGTTTGTATTTGTTTCATAGTGGAAAATTTTATATTTTTATTGCTGATGATGCAGATTATATAAATGAATTTGTTGTTTTAAAGAAAACTAAATTTACTAATGAAGTATATAAATGTGGATTTCCAGATTCTTCTTTAGAAAGTTATTTAAAAGTTTTTCAAAATCATAAATTAAATATTGAAATAGTTGAACCAAATCAAGTAGAAGAGATAAAAATAAATAATGATAAAATTTATAAAGCTTTAAAAGAAATAGATGTAAATAATATTACACCAGTACAAGCTTTAAATAAGCTACATGAACTAAAGGAGTATTTAAATGACTAAAGTTAAGAATTATGAAGATTTAATGATTTATAAACAATATTTAACACTTATTTTTTATACTGAGGAAATAACAATTAAATATCCAAAAGTTGAAAAAGAATCTTTAGTCGCTAATATAAAAAATACTACTTATGATGGAATTAAAGAAATAATAGCTACGTTTAATGCTTTTTTAAAAGAGGATAAGTTGTTACATTTGAAAAAATTAGATAATGATTTAAAATTCTTGAAAGTATTAATAAGGGTGTCATATAAAAGAAAATTTATTAGTAATAAAAATTATACATCTTGGGTAAAAAAAATAACTAATATTGGGAATTTACTTGGAGGATGGATAAAAGCATGCCAAGAAAGATAAATAATATTTTTTATGATAAATTAAATTTTATAAATATGTTTAGAGCTTATGAAAGAGCAAGTGCTGGTAAGCGAAAAAGAAGAGATGTTATAGCTTATTCAATTGATTTAGAGACTAATTTAATGAATATTGTAAATAGTATTAAAAATAATAAATATAAAATTGGTGAATATCATGAATTTATTGTTTATGAACCAAAAGAGCGAATAATTAAATCATTACCATTTAAAGATCGTATTGTTCATCAATGGTATGTCGAAGAGTTTATAATTCCTTATATTGTTCCGAAATTTATCAAAGATACATATGCTTGTATTAGAAATAGAGGAACACATAAGGCACTTTATACTACACAAAGATATATGAAGATAATGAAAAGGAAATATCAAAATTATTATATTTTAAAATGTGATATAAGAAAATATTTCTATAGTATTGATAAACATATTTTATATAAGATTATATGTAAATATTTTAAAGATAAAGCATTATTAGATTTTACACAAAAGTTGATTTTTGATTCTGAAGAAATAATAGGTATTCCAATAGGAAATTATACGTCTCAGTATTTTGCTAATATTTATTTAAACGAATTAGATCATTTTGTTAAAGAAACTTTAAGAATTAAATATTATGTGCGTTATATGGATGATTTTGTTATACTAACAAAAGATAGAGAGGAAGCTAAGGAGATATTTTTAAAAATTTCGAACTTTCTAAATGAATTTTTAAGCTTAGAATTAAATAAAAAAAGTAAGTATTATCCAAGTGCTTTAGGAGTAGATTTTTGTGGATATAAAATATTTGAAACTCATGTTTTGCTTAGGAAAAGAAGTAAGAAAGATATTAGAAAGAAAATAAAACGTTGGAATAAGATGAAACATTTAAATAAGAGTGTTCAATTAAGTTGGAATTCTTGGCTTGCTCATTCTAGTCATGCTAATAGTTATCGTTTGCAACAAAAATATAGAAGCTATATTAATTTTGATGTAGAAAATTTATAATTTCACCAATTAGATACCTGATTGGTGTTTTTAAATTTTAAATATTATATGGCTAAAATACTTGGTAAATAATGGACATACTAATCTTAATTTGTTAAAATTAAGTAGAGGTATTATATGAAGAATGGAATAGTTATATTAAATTATAATGATAGCGAAGATACATCTCTTATTATTGAAGAAATAAAAGATTATGATATATTAGATTATATAATAATAGTTGATAATAAGAGTACAGATGATTCTGTCCAAAAATTGAAGAAGTACGAAAATGAAAAAATAAAGATTGTTGAGGCAGAAGATAATAAAGGTTATGCTTCAGGAAATAATGTTGGGATAAAATACCTTGTTGATAACTATCCAGTTAATAACATTATCATTTCAAATCCTGATATTATTGTTTCAGAGGAAGCCATCAAATCTTTAATAAAAGATTTAGAAAGAGATGATGTTTCAGTTATTGCCCCAAATGTTAAAGAACCAGGTAATATTTCAAGGGGCTGGAAGTTACCAACATTTTTTTCAGAATTAATATCAAATATTCCTTTTATTAGAAGGTTTGAAATGTCTATTTTAGGCTATCCATCTAAGTACTATAAAAATGATTTAACAAAAGTAGATGTTGTAAAAGGTTGTTTTTTTATTATAAAGAGAGAAGTTTTTTATAATATCAATTATTTTGATGAGAATACTTTTTTATATTATGAAGAAATAATTATGGCAAAGAAGTTAAAAGATTTAGGCTATAAAACTTATGTTGATAACAATGTTAGTGTTATACATGCTTTATCTAAAAGTGTTGATAAGAGTGTTAAGAGAATTAATAAGTTTAAAATTTTAAAACAAAGTCAATACTATTATGAGAAATACATAAATGGAATGAATATATTTAAGTTATTAATTTTAAGAATATTTTATTATATCTATCTTTTTGGTTTAGAAGTTGAAAGTCTTTTGAGGAAGTGAAAATATGTTTCAAAAATTTAGTAAAAATAAAGCAATTAAAGAACTTTTGAACAAAAAAGAGGAATTAAAAGAAATTTATAAAAATTATCCGTCTTGTGTTTCTTTTGGCGATTATACTTATGGGACACCTAATATATTGACTTTTGATGATAAAACTAAAGTGGAAATTGGTAAATTTTGTAGTATTGCTTTAGGAGTTACAATTTTAGCAGGTGGAGAACATCAAAGTTCATGGATTACAACTTACCCTTTTAATGCATTAATTAATGAATTCAGTTATATTGAGGGACATCCAAAAACTAAAGGAGATGTAATAATAGGAAATGATGTATGGATTGCTAATGATGCTAAAATATTATCAGGAGTAACCATTGGAGATGGTGCTATAATTGCTGCTGGGAGCGTCGTTTCTAAAAATGTACCACCATATGCAATAGTTGGAGGTGTACCTGCAAAGGTTTTAAAATATCGATTTGATAAAGAAATAATAAATAATTTATTAAAACTTAAATGGTGGGATTTTGATGAAAAGGAATTAGTTTTGATAATCCCCTTATTACAAAGCCAGAATTATGATGAGTTATTTAAAAGATACAAAAAAATTTAGGGAAGTGAAAATATGAAAAATATTATAATTATCGGAGCACGGGGATATGAAGCAAATTATGGAGGATGGGAAACATTTGTAACTAATCTAATTAAAAATTATAATGATAAAAATATTTTTTTTCATGTTCCAGAACTTACAAATATTAAAAATTTAAATAAAACGATAAAAAGTAAAAATGGTGTTTCATGTTTACAAGTTTATTCTCCTAAAGTAGGATTTGTAACTATGTTTATTTATGCTATAAAAGCTTTAAAATATATGAAAAAATATATAAAAGATAATAACTTAAAAGATGTTACTATTTACGTTTTAGGATGTCGAGTAGGGCCATTTTACAGATTTTTAATTCATCCTTTGAAAAAGCAAGGCATTAAAATTTACTTAAATCCAGATGGTCTTGAATGGACACGGGAAAAATGGTCATGGTGGATTAAACAATGTTTTAAAATAAGTGAATATTGCATGTTAAAGCATAGTGATAAGGTTATATGTGATTCTAAAGCTATCAAAGAATATGTTGATAAAAGGTATAAAAAATTTAAAAAGGAGACATATTTTATACCTTATGGTGCATATTTAAATCAAAAAATGTGTAAAACTGATATTGTAAAGGAAATGTTTAAGAAATATCAAATTAGTGAAAATAATTATTATTTGATAGTTGGAAGATTTGTACCAGAAAATAATTATGAGTTAATCATAAATGAATTTATGTCTTCACATACTAAAAAAGATTTGGTTATTATATCTAATGTTAGTGAAAATAAATTTTACAAAGAACTTAAAGATAAGACAAAATTTGACACTGATAAAAGAATTAAATTTATTGGTTCAGTTTACGATGAAAAATCATTGCTTTATTTTAGAGATAATGCTTATGCTTATATTCATGGGCATAGTGCTGGGGGGACCAATCCTAGTCTTTTAGAAGCTTTAGCTAATACTAAAGTTAATATTTTATTTAATGCAGTATATAATGTTGAAGTAGGAATGACATCGTGTCTTTATTTTAGTAAGCAAAAGGGAGATTTGAAAAAACAAATTGAAAAAGTAGAGGAATTTTTGCCAAAAACAATAGAAAAATATAAAAATTTAGCCATTACGCGAATAAAAAATGAGTATACTTGGAAAATAATAGTAGATAAATATAAAAATATTTGGTAATAGAGTGTTTTAATGTTAAGATATAAGAGAAAGAGGTTAGGACATGAATCAAAAAAAAGATGTATTTTCATTAGGTAATGCTTATGAAAATATGCTTGGGAATATAGAAGAGGTAAATAAATACGATTATAATGAAGAGGAATATGTTATTGATATAAATCAAAAAAATAATGCTCATGCTGCCGTGATTAGACAAATAGATAGTAATTGTGAAGTTCTAGACATTGGATGTGCTAGGGGATTGATTGGTAAATATTTAAAAGATGTTAAAAATTGTGTTGTAGATGGAATTGAATATGATAAAGAAGCCTATAAGATTGCTAAAAACAAAAACATATATCGTGATTTATTTAATTTTTCAATAGCTGATTTGGCCTCTAAAGATTATAAATCTTTTGAAAATCTAAATAAAAAATATGATTTTATAATATTTGCAGATGTTTTAGAACATTTGGTTGAACCCTGGGTAGTTTTAAAAAATGTTTCAAAATTTTTAAAACCTAAGGGAAGTATTATTGTTTCTATTCCTAATATTGCTCATATTGATATTATTAAAGGCTTAATAAATGGAGATTTCAATTATGCCGAATTTGGAATATTAGATAGTACTCATTTAAGGTTTTTTACAGCATGTTCATTTATTCAAATGGTAAAAAGTATTGCTAAAAATAGTCAAGTTTATTTTGATATATGTCTTTGTGAAAAAGTTTTAAACAAGCCAGGGTATGTTGATAAGACTTTTGAAATATTTAATTGTGAAAATAACTTTGATGAATTTTTAGTTTTGCAGAATATATTTAAGTTAACTTTAGTTGAAAAAGAAAGTTATGTTCATAAAAAAGTGATAGCTAAAAATAATTATTTCGAAGTATTTAAAGAAAAATGTAATAATATTTTAGAAGAAAATCAAATTTTAAAAAATAGATTAAATCAAATTGAAAATAGTAAAAGGTGGAAATTTATTAATAAAATAGGTAATTGGAAAAATAAGATTTTTCGTAGATAAAGAGGTTAAGAATATGAATGCAATAGAAGTTAAAAATGTTACAAAAACTTTTAAGTTGTTTTATGATAAACCAAGTACATTAAAAGAAAGATTAGTGTTTTGGAATAAGAAAAAGGCAGAAGAAAGAATAATATTAGAAGATATATCTCTTACTATTAGTAAGGGTGAAACTGTTGCGTTAATAGGTGTAAATGGAAGTGGCAAATCTACGCTTTTAAAAATGATGACAAAAATTATATATCCTACTAAAGGAATTATAAAAACGTATGGTAAAATAACTTCTTTATTAGAGTTAGGTGCCGGTTTTCATCCAGATTTTACGGGGAGAGAAAATATATATTTTAATGCCTCTATATTTGGACTAACAGAAAAAGAAATAAATAATAGATTGGAAGATATTATTAATTTTTCAGAATTAGGAGAGTTAATAGATAGTCCAGTTCGTACATATTCAAGTGGTCAATATATGAGGCTTGCTTTTTCTATAGCAATAAATGTAGATGCTGAAATTCTTTTAATAGATGAAATTTTAGCTGTAGGAGATCAACATTTTCAAGATAAATGTTTTTTGAAGTTACAAGAACTTAGAGAAAGTGAAAAAACTATAGTAATTGTCAGTCATAGTCTTGAGTCTTTAAAAAATTTGTGTAATCGAGGAGTATGGATTAATAATGGAAAAATAATGATGGATGGATCTATTGACAAAGTAATCAATGATTATGTTAAGGTGTGTGGTTAGATTGAAAGAATTAATTACTAATTTATATAATTATCGTCTTTTATTAAAAAGTAATATAAAAAAGGAAATACGTGGTAAGTATAAAGCTTCTTTTTTAGGAATATTATGGTCTTTTGTTAACCCTTTATTAACGGCTTTAATATATGCTATTGTATTTCCTTTTATTTTAAAAAGTACAGAACCTCATTATGTAACTTTTATTATTATTGGGATATTACCTTGGACTTATTTTACTACTACCATAATGCAAGGAACTATATCTATTTTAAATAATGCTGGTATTATCAAAAAAGTTTATTTTCCAAGAGAAATTTTACCAATAGCTGTTAATACAAGTGGTTTAATTAATTTCTTAATTTCATGTATAATAATTTTTATTTTTTTAATATTTAGTGGTGTAGGTTTTAGTGTATATATTTTATTTTTGCCAATAATATTATTAGTTCAATATATATTACAATTAGCAATTATTTTAATTACAAGTGCAGTAAATATATATGTTAGAGATGCAGAGTATATTATTAATTTTTTTGTTAATATGCTTTTTTATGCGACTCCAATACTTTATTCTGCATCAATGTTTGAAAATACTAAATTTGCTTGGATTATAGATATAAATCCTATGGCTTCAATTATCAGTAGTTATCGTAATATTTTATTTTATCAAACGATGCCAGAATTAAAAACTTTGGGAATTACTTTATTATTTAGTGTTATATTATTAATAATAGGATTTAAAATTTTTGGAAAATTACAAAAAGGTTTTGCTGAGGAGGTTTAAATTTGGTAGTTTTTGTTATTCTTCATTATAGTAATTTTGAAGATACGATAGAGTGTATTTCATCAATAAAAAAAATACAAGGAGAAAAAAAAATAGTAGTCGTGGATAATAATTCGCTAGATGCTACAGAAGTTTCATATTTAAGAAAACAAGTGGATGATTTATTGTTGTTAAAAGAAAATTTAGGATTTGCTAAAGCTAATAATAAAGGAGTAGATTTAGCTAAAAAAAAATATAATCCTCTTTTAGTGGTTGTTTTAAATAATGATTGTTTAGTAAAACAACATGAGTTTTTAAAATTAATAAAAGAAGATTATAAAAAATATAATTTTGATTTACTTGGAACTAAGATTATTACAGAAGGAGATTCTGTTAATCCATATTTGCCATTAAGAACAAAAAATGATGTTGAAAAAGAAATAAAATATGTTAAGAAGTTAGTATATATATATAATAATTCTTTATTATTTCTATTGTTAAAATTTTACTTAAAAATTAAGCACTTATTTATAAAACCTTTAAAACCTCAAAATGGTGATGGTTTAGAAAAAGGTGTAGCATTGCATGGTTGCGGAATTGTTTTTTCACAAAAATATTTAGAAAAATATAATTATATTTTTTATAATAATACTTTTTTATTTCATGAAGAGGATTTTTTGTATCAAAGAATTAAGAAAGATAATTTAATAAGTATCTATGATCCTAATATCGAACTTATTCATAAAGAAGGAGCATCTATGAAAAAATCAATAAAAAATGAAAGACAAAAGAAGTTATTTAGGGAAAAAGAAAGATTAAAATCATTAGAGTTATTGTTAAAAGATATGTAGGTGATTAAATGGAAAAAATAAGCATTATTATTCCAGTTTATAATGGGGAAAGATATATTGATAGTATTTGTAAACAGCTAAATAATCAAACTTTTAAAGATTTTGAAGTTATTTTTATTGACGATTGTTCAAACGATTCTAGTTATAGGAAATTAAAGGAAGCAAAAAAAAAGTATTCGTTTATAGAATTAATACGAAATGAAAAGAATGAAGGGGCTGGATATTCACGTAATAAAGCTATAAGGCTAGCTAAATATGATTATATAGGTTTTATTGATTGTGATGATGAAATTCCTAATAATTATTTTGAAGTATTGACGGAAAAACTATTTAAAGAAAATGCTGATTTAGTATTATGTGATGTTAAAGTAATTTATGAAGATGGTTTTAAAGATAATATAAATTCTTATAATATAGCTTGTCATAATGTACCTGTCAAAAAAATTGATATAATTCATAACGATTTTGTAGCAGGAGCTTGGAATAAAATTATTAAAAAGGAATTATTAATCCAAAATCCTTTTAGTGAAGGAATAATTAATGAAGATATTCCCGCGATTATTGGGTCTATATTTGATGCTAAAAAAATAGTTTATACGAATCAAACATTTTATAAATATATTCAAAGAAAATCTTCTGTTCAAAATGGCAGTAAAATTTCTAAAAAATTTAATGTTTTTTTGGCAGTCGATGAATTAATTTTTCGTAAAAGTAAATCTAAGGATTTAGAAGAAAATAAAGAAGCAATTATTTTTCATCAAATAATTTTATTTTTAATTTTTGGATTAATACCGATAGAGGAATTAAAGCATAAGAGAAAATATTTAAAAGAATTTGAAAAGAAAGCCAAAAAATATAATTACCATAAAAATTTTTATTTAAACGAATTTTTGAATCAACAGGGAAGAAAAAATAAACTATATTATAAGTTGATTTTAAAATTTATGGAATGTCATTTGTTTTTTTTAGCAGATTTTATTATTTATTTAGGAAATTTGTATAATAAAGTAAAAGATAAATCTCAAAAGAATGTGATAAAATCTAATATTACTTTAGAAGAAATAATAAATATTGCTAAGGAGAATCAAACTAAAAGTTTTGATATATCTATTTCCGTTGTTGTTCCAAATTATAATTATGGTAAGTTTTTATATCAAAGAATTTATTCTATTTTTTGTCAGAATATTAAAATTAATGAAATTATTATTTTGGATGATTGTTCAAAAGATGATAGTGTTGTTTTAATTGATGAAATTGTAAAATCTTTAAAAAGTATTGTTACTATTAATAAATATTTTAATCTTAAAAATAGTGGTTCTCCTTTTAAACAATGGGCAAAAGGGTTTAAATTGGCAAAATCTGATTACGTTTGGATTGCAGAGGCTGATGATTATTCTGATGATCATTTTTTAGAAAGTGTTGTAAAACCTTTAATAAAAGATAAAGAAATAATTATGAGTTATAGCGATACTTCATATATTAATGGAAATGGAGTAAAATTAACAAATACTGTAAAGCGTTTTATTGATATAGGAAAAACTGGTCATTGGGATAGTGATTATATAAATAGTGGAATTGATGAAATTAAAAATTATTTATTTTTAAATTGTACGATAGCCAATGTATCGAGTGTTGTTTTTAAAAATGGAAATTATCAAAAAGAATTAGATGAATCGGGGAGTTATAAACAATGTGGTGATTGGTATTTTTATTATAGTATGATGCAAAAGGGTAAAATTGCATATTGTTCTAAAGTCTTAAATTATAGTAGATTGCATGGAGATAATTCAACAACAAATTTAAAAAAGGAAATTCATTATAATGAAATAAAAAGAATTCAAAAAGAAATTCTAGATAAGTTTGAAGTTAGAAATGATGCTAAAGTTAAAATAGAAAAAAGATTAAATTATTTAAAAACAAAATGGAATATTGAAGATAATAATGTTGAAAAATATTAGTATATAGATAGACTTTATATTTTTAATTTGATACAATTATTTATAGAATATAAGGGCTAAAGAAGAATTATTGTAAAATAAAGTACCAAAATAGAGGTGACATAATGGAAAAATTAGGTATAATTGTGTTGAATTATAATGATTATGAAAATACATTTCGATTGGTTAAAGAATATGAACAAATGAAAAGTGTAGATAAAATTGTTGTTGTTGATAATCAATCACCAGATAATTCATTTGAAAAATTATTAAAGTTAAAGAGTAAAAAAACAGATGTAATAAAAACTCTTAAAAATAAAGGTTATGCAGCTGGTAATAATTTTGGAATTAAATATTTAAATAAAAATTATGAAAATATTGATTATATAGCTATATCAAATCCTGATATTAAAGTAGATGAAAAAGCTATTAAAGGTTGTGTAAGTTATTTAGAAAATAATAAAAATACAGCAATTTGTGCCCCTAAAATGATTATGCGAGATGGAGTAGAACATCCAATATCTGGTTGGAAGTTAAGAACTATAAAAGGTGATATTAGGGATTCTTCCTTACTTTTAACTCGAATGATAAATAAGCCTCATATTGAGATGTATGATAAAGATTATATGCAACAAGACGAAATAGAAGTAGATTGTGTCGCTGGTTCATTTTTTATTATAAAAAAAGAAATATTTGAAAAAGTTGATTTTTTCGATGAAAATACATTTTTATATTATGAAGAAGATATTTTAGGAAATAAAATAAAAAAATTAGGTTATAAAAATGTGATTTTAAATAAATATAATTTTATCCACTATGAAAGTGTAAGTGTTGATAAAAGTATGAAAGCAATGAAAAAATTTAGAAATTTACAAAAGAGCAAAATATATTATCATAAAAAATATAATGAAGATGCTAATATTTTTCAAATATTTATGCTATATTTTTTTACTTTTTTTAGATATATTGAGCAATTTTTTGAAGTTTTAAAAATAATAATTCGAAAATTTTTAAAAAAATTAAATGATTATATTTTGAAATTTTATAAAGTTATTATTTTGATTTTAATTATTTTGAAAACATCAATAGTTAAATTGTTTAAAAGAAAGAATAAAACTCAAAAAATTTTATATTTTTCAGTTGTTAATTGGAAATGGATTAAACAACGTCCTCATTTTGTTCCTTTATATTTAGCAAGTAATGGTTATAAAGTTGATTATATGTATTCAGAACCTTATAAAAAAAATATTAAAGAGGAAAAAAATATTCATGTTCAAAATGAACTTAATGAACCTAATTTAAAAATAAAGGTATTTAAATTTTTCTTGTTTCATCTAAAAAGATCCATTTTAAATAGATATATATTTGTTACAAGAACTTTATTTATGAATTATGATAAAATAATATTTACTAATCCTCATCAAATAAGTAATTTTTTTGTAAGAGGATTGAAAAAACAAGGAATTGAAATATATTATGAATGTATGGATAATTATATTTTTTGGGAAAATGATTATACTATAGACTTATTTAATGAAAGAGAAAAATGGTTAGTGGAAAATGCTTTAAAAATAATTGTAAGTTCTGAGGGGCTAAAAAAGAGATTTATAGAGAAATACAATTGTAATGAAAAGAAAATAGTATTAATTCGAAATGGGTATGATAAAGAAGCGTTTTTAAATGTTTTAAAATCAGATTTAAAATTAAAACATCCATGTGCTACTTATATTGGTACAATTGATGAATGGTTTGATTTTAAAGCCATAATTAATTATGCAAATAAATATAAAGATATTAATTTTTATATTATAGGACCTGTTGGAGAAAAGGCATTAGAAGCGAAAGAAAAGATAAAGAATAAAAACATTATTTTTATAGGGCCAATTGAACATAAATATGTTCCAGATGCTATTTTAAAAAGTGATGTTATGTTATTACCATTTCTTATTAACGAATTAATTTTGGATGTCGATCCAGTTAAATTATATGAATATTTATATATGAAAAAACCGATAGTATCATCTTATTGGAAAGAGCTAGATCAGTTTAAGGGCTTTGTAACTTTTTATAAAAATGATAAAGATTTTGAAGTTGCTTTAAATGAAGCTTTTAATTCTAAAATAATTGAGAATAAAAAATATGAACAATTGATGTTTGAATCTTCGTGGAGTGAGAGATTAAAAAAATATTTAGAAGCAATAAAATAGTTGGAGGATTATTATGATTAAGGTTATGAGTATTTTTGGAACAAGACCAGAAGCTATTAAAATGGCTCCTTTAATAAAAGAATTGGAAAATAGAAAAGAAATAAAATCAATAGTATGTGTTACAGCACAACATAGACAGATGTTGGATCAAGTTTTAGAAACTTTTAAAATAAAGCCTGATTATGATTTAAATATAATGAAACAAAATCAGACATTGTCTAGTATTACGACAGATGCTTTAATAAAGTTAGATGACATTATAAAAAAAGAAAATCCTGATTTAGTTTTAGTGCATGGAGATACAACAACATCTTTTGTTGGTGCTCTTGCAGCATTTTATAATCAAGTTAAAATTGGACATGTAGAAGCAGGATTAAGGACTTGGGATAAATATCATCCTTTTCCTGAAGAAATGAATCGCCAGATGGTAGATTCAATGACAGATTATTATTTTTCACCAACAGATACAAGTAAAGAGAATTTAATTAAAGAAAATAAACCCGTAGAAAAAATTTATGTTACAGGTAATACTGTAATTGATGCGATGAAAACTACAGTTGATGTAAATTATTCAAATGAAATTATTTCTTGGGTTGGAGATAGTAAGATGATTTTATTGACTGCTCATAGAAGAGAAAATTTGGGAGCACCTATGCAAAATATTTTTAAAGCTATTAAAAAAATAGTAAGTGAATTTAAAGATGTTAAAGTAGTTTATCCTATTCATTTGAATCCCAAAATTAGGACTCTTGCTAATGAAATGTTAGGAAATATTGAAAATGTAAAAATGATTGAACCATTAGAAGTATTTGATTTTCATAATTTTCAAAATAAAGCATATTTAATTTTAACAGATAGTGGAGGAGTACAAGAAGAGGCACCATCATTAGGCAAACCAGTTCTTGTTTTAAGAGAAACTACGGAAAGACCAGAAGGTATTACTGCCGGAACTTTAAAACTAGTTGGGACAGATGATGAAAAAATATATAAGGAAGTAAAAGAATTATTAAACAATAAAGAGGCTTATGAAAAAATGAGTAAAGCAGCAAATCCATATGGTGATGGACAAGCTAGTAAAAGAATTGTGGATATTATTGTTGAGGAGTTTAGTAAATAATTTATTGCTTAGAAAGTAATACGTGTTATAATTAATATAGTACAGGTGGTTAAATATGAAAGAAGATACTAAGGTAATATCAATTATTTTATTGGTAATTATTCTAATAATGCAAACATTTATTATATATAAAAAATCGTATTCAGGATATATGTTTAACCCAAGAACAAGCACAGAAAAGGTTAATATAGATTATATAGTTTTGGCCAAAAATTTAGAATTTATCAAAGAATTTATTCCATTAAATGATAATTCAATTATGAGTATTATTTTTGCTCAAAATGAAAAATATGATATATGCTTGTTTTATAATTTTAATATCAGAATGTTTTATCCAATTACTATGCCTAAAGATCATAGATGTGCTGATATTACCAATTATACGACAGAGGGTTTAAAAAATACATTGAAAAAAAATAAAAATAATTATTTAGTTATAATTGGTAAAAATATTCAAGTATTAAATGCTGAAACTAAAAAAGATATATCTATATTTAAAGTTAATTATAATTATGATGTTGAATTAAATTTAATTGCTGATTATGATAATGATTTATATTCACTAAGAGAAAATTCTTATGTATATAAAAAAAATAATTATGATGAAACCATGGTTTTTATAAAAAAATATCTTAAAGATTACTCATATTATTATGGGCTTTCAGTATATAATTATCTTTATGATTTTGCTAATAAATTGGTAGAAAATAATGAAATAAGTTTAGCAAATGAATATTATGATATTTATTTAGAGTTACCTTTAATTAATACAGATATTATTAATAATAAAATTAATATTTATCTTAATCGTAATGATAAAAAAGGCCTTAAAAATGTATTAGATTATTGTGATTTAATGGAATGGTGTAATTTAAAAGATTTAGAAGTGGTGGTAGAAGAATGATTGGATTTTTATTTATATTTTGTTTTCTAACTGGTTTTTCATTTATTAATATAGTAAAGAAAAAAGAAGAATTATTAAATATTATTATCTACTCAATTCCTATTGGAGTTTTAATTCATTCTATTATATTTATCATCTTATGTATTTTTAAAATATATTATAGTAAATGGCTCTTTATTATATTTTCTCTTTTAACATTACTATCATTTGTTTATAGACAAATAAAAATTGAAATAAGTAATAAAAAAATTCCGTTTTATTATTATTTATTTTTGGGTTTTGTAGTTATAAGACTTTTGATGATGGCAAATACGGGTTTTTTTGAATTTTATAATTATGATGAATTTACTGCATATCAAAAAAATGTAACTTATTTGTATTCGTTTAATAGATTTGATATTATTTTTGATACATTTGCTCCAATTAACTATTTTATTGGTTTTATGTCTTTAGAGTTTACAGGATTATCTTTAACTTCAGCAAGATTATTTGCTCCAATATTTTATGCTTTAACATCGTTATTTATTTTTAAAAAACTAATAGATAATAAAGTTGATAGGCATATAGCATCATTATTAAGTATGTTATTTTTAATATCAAGTTCAGAAATGTTAATTTTAGCAAAATCGTTTTATACAAACATTTATTTTATGTTTTATTTTATTGCAGGAGCATTTGGAATAATTGAATACTTTATTCTAAATGAAAAAAATAAAATACCTATTTTTTCTTTAATAATGTGTTTAGGGGCAATGCTAACGAGAAAAGAAGCTTTATATTTTATAATTTTTATTTTATTTGTTTTTTCTATTTATCTTTTAATAAAAAAACAAATAAATAAAAAGAATTTTTTAATTCTTAATAGTCTTTCTCTTATTACCATAATATGGAGTATTGTTTATAAAATATTTGTTATTCCTAAAGAAATAGATATGGAAAAACAAGGGCCTATATTAGAAAAACTTACAACTAGATTAGATTTTTCTAATTTGAAAATTCATTTGAAAAATTTATGGGATCAAACATTTGGTTTAAATGCTTATTATTTTAATACTTTGATGTATTTAGTTTTTGCATTTGTCTTCTTTTATTTAGTTTTTAAAATATTTAAAAAAAATAAAAATAAAATTACGAAATCGGTAATATGGATTATGTTTTTTGAATTTGTATATATAGGAATAGTTGTGTTAACAGAGTTTTTTGATTTCACAATAAATGAGTTTTTAAATGCGGCATCTTTTTCTCGATATTTAAGTTCTATAATACCAATTAATTTTATTTTATTAGGAATTATTTTGTTTTCTAATTCTAATTCTAATCATAATTTAGAGCAAACAGAACATAAGCAGTTAAAAATAAATAGAAAAAATCCTAAAATATTACTTATTATACCAGCGTATAATGAAGAAAAAAACATATTAAGAACTTATGAACAAATCAAAGATTATAATAAACTTAATAAGTGCAAATATGATGTGATAGTTATAAATGATGGTTCTAAGGATAATACTTCAAAAATTTGTCATGAAAATAATATTCCTGTAATTGATTTAGTAAGAAATTTAGGAATTGGTGGAGCAGTTCAAACTGGTTATAAATATGCTTTCGAAAAAGATTACGATATTGCAATTCAGTTTGATGGTGATGGACAACATGATGTGAATTATATTAAAGATATAATTAATCCTATTTTAGCTGGGGATTCTAATATGGTAATAGGTTCTAGATTTATTGAAAAATCCAAAAGTGGTTTTCAATCAACTAAAGCAAGAAGACTGGGGATTAATATTATTTCTAAATTAATAAAAATTAAGACTGGAATAAAAATATATGATACAACAAGTGGTTTTCGAGCAGGAGATAAAAATGTGATAATGCAATTTGCACATACTTACCCAACTGAATATCCTGAGCCTATATCTTCTGTTGAAATTATAAATCATAATATGAAAATAGTTGAAGTTCCAGTAAATATGAAAGAAAGAAAAGAGGGTAATTCTTCAATTACTTCATGGAAACAAGTTTATTATATGATTAATGTCATTTTAACAATATTATTAATGAAAAGAAGGTGATAATATGCCCATAAATTTAAGAATATGTTTGATATTTTTTTCTATTATTTTAGGTTTGATTATCTTAGTTTTAGTTAGCAAAAGAAAATTGCCAATTAAGTATTCATTATTTTGGCTTTTTGCAGCAATTATAATTTTTTTAGTTGGGTTAGTGCCAAATTTTATAAATATTTTTACTTCACTAATAGGATTTCAAACTACTGCTAGTTTAATAGTTGGAGTAATGCTAGTTATTGTATTATTTATTACGTTATTATTAACTTTAATTATTTCGGAACAAAAACAAAGAATAAAAATGTTAATTCAGGAAATATCTTTGTTGAAAGAAAAAGTAAACAATATAGAAAAAAGTAACTAAGGAGTATATGATTATGGAAAAAATTAGTGTAATTGTCGCGGTTTATAATATCGAAAAATATTTAGAAGAATGTTTAACTAGTTTACAAAATCAAACCTATAGTAATTATGAAATATTAGTTGTTAATGATGGATCTACTGATAATAGTGAAAAAATAATAAAATCATTTCTAAAAAATAAAAAATTTAAGTATTTGAAAAAAGAAAATGGTGGATTGTCAAGTGCTAGAAATTTTGGATTAGAACATGCTACTGGAAAATATATTGCTTTTATTGATGGTGATGATTATATTGAAGCAACTTATCTTGAAAAACTTTACAATACTTTAAGTGACGAATATGTAGATATTTCTATTTGTGCTTTTGAACGTAATTATTCTAATAAAACTAATTATAATTCAGTAAGAGCAGGAGATGTGATGACTTTTCGTTATCCAGCTGCATGGAATAAATTATATAAAAAAAGTTTAATTGATAAGTATAAATTACGTTTTCCT
This sequence comes from uncultured Mycoplasmatota bacterium, assembly GCA_948472605.1. Lineage (GTDB taxonomy): Bacteria > Bacillota_I > Bacilli_A > RF39 > UBA660 > MGBC108787. The sequence goes on along the minus strand of CAOKUH010000003.1, from coordinate 13,437 downwards.
GTGTCTTTATGGTACGAAGATTTGAGTTTTACGACTAAAGCATTATTAGTTGGTAATTTTAGTATTACCAATGATTATTTATATCATTATCGCCAAAATGATTCTTCTATAACTCATACTTATGATGATAGAATTTTTCAGATTTATCCAATTGTTGAAGATGTAGTAAAATTTGCTAAAAAAGAAAAATTATATGAAAAATTTTTTACGGAATTAGAATTTATGCATATTTATCATATATTAGTAGGTACTATATATAGAATAAGTTTTCATAAGAAATTTTCTATTAAAAATATTAAGGAAATATATGATTATGTTTTTTTAAAATATCCTAAATGGTATAAAAATGAATATATCAAAGATTTACCATTTTACTTTAAAGTTTATTTAAAAGCTTTGAAATACCATCTAAATATAATTATTTTTATTATGTTAAAGTTATTTAATAATAAAATTCATTTATAGAAGTAGGTGTTATTATGAATAAATTAAAAATAAAAGATTTTTTATGGAGTACAATAGGTTCTGTTATATTTGGTTTTATTTCACTTTTTTTTATGATAATTGTTACACGAATTAACGGAATTGAGATGGCAGGAGTATTTACATATGCTTTTGCTAATGCTTGTGTTTTTTGTGCTATAGGTTCTTATAGTGGTAAAACTTTTCAAATAACTGAAAGTAATGAGCATATTTCTGATAGTGATTATCTTTATCATAAATTAACAACTTGTTTTATTATGAATATAGTTGCTGTTTTATTTTGTTTAATAACTTTACCAGGGGTATTAAAGGGTGTTATGATAGTTATATTAACTTTGTTTCGAAGTATTGATGCTATTATTGATTCTATCCATGCAATAGTCCAAAGAAATGGTGAACTTTATAAAGTAGGTCAATCAATGCTTACTAGAACTATTACACTTATTATAACTTTTTTAATTATTGATAAAATTTGCAATAGCATTATTTTAAGTTCTTTAGCAGTTTTAATTGTTAATATAGTTTTTTTGGTGTTTATAGATTTTCCTAAAATAAAAGGGAAGTATAAAAAAAGTAAGTTTGATAAATTAAAAAATAAAATGTTATTAAAAGTTGGTTTTGTAGTATTTCTATATTCATTCTTATCAGTATATCTTTTAAATGCTTCAAAATATGCTATTAATAATTATAATTCCGATGAAGTACAAGCTATTTTTGGAATAATTATTATGCCAGCATCGTTTTTAGCTTTAGTATCTCAATATTTAATTCAGCCTTTTTTAAATAATATTACGGATAATGTTAAGAAAAAAAATAAAGAAGGATTAATTAAAAATTTAACTCAAATTGGTTTATTTATTGTTTTAGTTGGACTTTTAGCTTTGATAGTTTGTTATTTTATTGGTATTCCTATTTTAGAGCTTGTATATGGAATAAGTTTGGATAATCAATTATGGTGTTTATTAATTATTTTATTAGGGTCTATTTTTCATTCTTTAGTTATTTTAATATCATCTATATTTATTGCTTTAAGAAAAACTTTTACCCAATTAATCGTATTAATATTTACTTCAATTTTTGCTTTGATTTTTTCAAAATTATTAACATATTATTATGGTATATTAGGTGCTTCTATAGCGTATACCTTAACAACATTTTTAGAGCTGTTATTACATTCTATAACTTTATTTTTCATTTTAAGATTTAAAGAAAGAGTAATATCTATTCGTCTAATGGGAGGTCTTGGGAATCAGATGTTTCAATATGCAGCTTTAAGAACTATGATGTTAAAGTATAATTTAAAAGGAAATATATCTTTGAAAGGAATAACTAATATAACTCATAATGTGTATTGTTTAAATCATTTTAATATAAGTAAAGAAGTACAAGTTATTAATAGCGAAACATTTAAATCAAAAATTAACTATTTATTATATGGTTTTTATTGTTTATTTTTAATGAAAAGAAAATGTGGATTTAAAGTTATAAAAAAAGTTCAGCCAATATTAAATAGTTTAGGAATGTATTGCGTACCAGATGGTTATGTGAATTTATCTAATAGTTATTGTAATAATAATGTTATGGTAGGCTACTATCAATCTTTAAAATACTTTGATGAGTATAAAGACATTATAAAAGATGAATTAAAAGTTACTGATGAGGTTTTAGAAAAAAATAAAGTACTTTTAAAGGAAATAAAAAATAATAATTCTGTTTGTATTCATATAAGACGAGGAGATTATGTGGGTACGAAACATCAGGTATGTGATGAAAATTATTATTTAAAAGCAGCCGAAATAATCAATAAAAAAGTAAAAAATGCTAAATTATATATTTTTTCAGATGATTTAGAATGGGTTAAAGAAAATATAAAATTTAAAGATAAAGTGTACTATGTTGAGGGGAATAACAATTATGAAGATTTAAGACTAATGTATTCTTGTAAGCATTTTATTATATCTAATTCATCATTCAGTTGGTGGGCACAATATTTAACAGATAATAAAAAAAGAATTACAATAGCTCCCCAAAAATGGTTTCAAAATGGAAACCAAAAAGTTGATATTTTTGAAAATGATTGGATAAAAATTTAGGAGGTTTTAAATGAGTAGTAAAGAAGGGAAAAATATAGGTATTCAAGTATTAAGAGTTATATCTTGTATAATGGTTTTTATGGTTCATTTTAGTCAAATTATGAATTTTAAGGGCTCATTATTTAAATTTTGTTCTTATGGAGAATATGGAGTTTATTTATTTTTTATAATAAGTGGTTTTCTTGCTTGGTATGAATTAGATAAAGATGCTATTAATGTAAAGCATTATTATTTAAAAAGATTTTTAAAAATTGCACCATTGTTTTATATTGTAATTTTAGTTAATATAATAACTCATACTTTTATTTTTAAAGATATTCCTGTTGATATGTATGGGTTAAAATGGTGGAGATATTTTTTGTTTATATTTCAAATAGTTCCTTCTAATAGTCAATTTTGGATTAATATAACGGCGACATGGACGATTGGAATATTTGCTGTATTTTATGTAATTGCTCCTATTTTAAAAAGTGGAATAAATAACTATAAAATTTCTTTGTTTATTACGATTATAACCTTTTTATTAAGTAAATATTATTATTTGTATATAAAAGATGGATATTTTAATTTTTTAAATTATCTTTATCCATTTTTCTTTGGAACAACAGCATACTTATGTTGCAAAGAACAAAAGAAAGATATTTTTTTAATAATATGTGCAGTTATTGCATTTTTTACATCTAGTGTTATATTAAAATATGTAAGTTTATTTACAATAATATTATTGGCAATAGAAAAAATTGAAGTAAAAAATAAAATTATTTTAAAATTTATAAATATAATAGATAAATATTCATTTGGAATATATTTAATTCATGCTCTTATAATAGATACTTTGTATCATTTTGATTTAAATATTTATTTAAATGCTGTAATTATTATAGGAGGTACAGTTTTACTTTCATTTATAATAACTAATTTAATATCTAATCCAATTTATAAATGGGGAAAAAAATTAATAAAGGAGATTTAAAGGAATGAAAAAATATGATATAGTTATGCCTGTTGTAAAACAAGATGCAGTAAAAATTATTAATAATTACGAAATTTTAAAAAAGTATTTAAATTTTAATAAAATAATAATGTTAGGCAGTGATGATGTAGAGCAAGAGATAAAAAAAATAAAGAATTTAAAAATAGAATTTATAAATGAAAATGAAATTTTAGATGGTTTAACTTTTCCTGAAATAAAAGAATTAATTTTAAAAAGAGGTGGCAATCCTAAAAGAACAGGATGGTATTTACAGCAATTTTTAAAATTAGGTTATAGCTTAGTTTGTAAAAGTGAGTATTATATTGTTTGGGATAGCGATACAATTCCTTTAAAAAAGATAGATTTTTTTGATGATAACACTCCTTATTTCGATATTAAATCTGAATATCATAAACCTTATTTTATTACCATAGAAAATTTATTTTCTAATAATTATAAAAAAGAAATAAATGGTTCATTTATTTCAGAACATATGGTTTTTAAAACGGAATATGTTAGAAATATGATAGAAGAAATAAATAAAAATAAAAAAATACCTGGTAATAAATTTTATGAAAAAATTATTAATGCTATAGATAATGTCAATAACTTAAATAATTCAGGATTTTCTGAATTTGAAACATATGGTACTTTTGTTTACAATAAGTTTAAAGATAGTTATAAAATACGGAATTGGAAGAGTTTAAGAGAAGGAATATTTTATTTTCCTCTTCCTTTAAATCAATTACAGATAAATTGGCTAGCGAAAAAATATGATGCAATTTCTTTTGAAAAACATGATACGTTATGTAAGTTAAATAAATTATGGAATAATAAATTTGTATATAAACATTTTTCAATTGGGTTTATAATTTTTATAACTTATCCGATAATGATGATTAGAAAAATAGTTTTAAGAACTATGAGGAGTAAAATTAAATGAAATGTGCTTTAATTATGGCAGGTGGAATAGGGACTAGATTTTGGCCGAAATCAACAGTTAAGAAACCTAAACAATTTATAAATTTAATAAATGAATTTTCAATGTTACAACTAACAGTATCAAGAATAAAAAATATATTTGATATAGATAAAATTTTTATTTCTACTTCTGTAGATTATAAAGAGTTAGTAATGGAACAATTGCCTGAATTACCAGAGGAAAATATTATTATTGAACCAATGCTTAGGAATACTGCACCTTGTATTTTGTTATCATGTTTTTATATAAAAAATAAGTTAGGAAATTGTGATGTTGCAGTTTTTCCGGCAGATCATATAATAAATGATATAGGTGAATTTAATAAGACTTTAAATAAAGGTATTTTCTATATGAGTAAGAAAAAAAGTGGAATCTTAACATTAGGGATACTACCTAATAGGGCTGAAACTGGGTATGGTTATATAAAAATTAATGATAGTAATTATCAAGAAAATAAAATTTTAAAAGTTTCAAAATTTGTAGAAAAACCTAATTTGTCTACAGCAAGGAGGTATTTAAAGTCTAAGAATTATTTATGGAATACAGGAATATTTATATTTAATATTGATTATTTAATTGAAGATTATAAAGTTAAATTACCTAATATTTATAGTTTAATAGTTAAAATTTTTGATAGTGATAAAAAAAATTATTATAAAGTATTAAAGGAAAATTATGAAAAATGTGAAAAAATTTCTTTTGATTATGGAATTATTGAAAGAAATGAACAATTATATGTGTTACCTTCTGAATTTGATTGGGATGATATTGGTACTTGGGAATCTTTAGAAAGATATATCGAATGTGATAAAAATAATAATTTAGTTAAAGGTGATACTAAAGTTGTCAATTCACATAATTGCATAGTTTATGGAAATGATAAAAAAATAGTTTTAGTTGATGTAAAAAATATATATTGTATTGATTCAGATGATTTATTAATTATAGGCCCTAGAAATAAAATTAATGATGTCTCAAAAACAATACAAGATTTAATGAAAAAATAAATATCATTAAATTCGACAAAGTTTTTGTTAAAAATTAAATATAATAACTGAAATTGGAGAAATACTGTACGCAATAATCTCCAATTTTTTTATTAGTATAAAATATCTTTTATTAATGATATAATATAACATATAAAAAATTATATTTGTTGTATAAATTAAATACTTTAAGTGTGGAGGTGTAAAAATGAGACTATTATTTAAATAAGTCGGCATAAACTTTAATTATGCCAGAATATTTTGGGAGGCATAATATGTTTGAATTAAGAAATATAAGTATTAGTATTAATACACGTTATTTAATAAGGTCCCTATCTTTGACCTTAAATAAAAAAGATAAATTAGCAATAATTGGAGAAGAGGGAAATGGCAAATCAACTCTTTTAAAAGCGATTAGTGGGACAAACTCTTATTTTACTATAGAGGGAACTATTGATTTAAAAAGTAATACAATAGGTTTTTTACCCCAATCGATTAATGAAGAATATTTAAATCAAAAAGTATTTGATTATTTATTTGTTGATGATAATGATTACTATAATAAAGTAAATAATTTATATAAAAAATTAAGTATTTTAAAGATTGATGATAATTTGTTAGAACAGAATTTAAATATTTTATCAGGTGGTGAAAAAGTTAAAATAGGTATTCTTAAATTATTATTAGAAAACTATGATATTTTATTACTTGATGAACCAACTAATGATTTAGATATTGAAACTTTAGAATGGTTAGAAGAGTTTATTAAAATGACAGATAAACAAATAATATATGTTTCGCATGATGAAACTTTATTGTCGAAAACTGCAAATATGATTTTACATATTGAACAAGTTAAGCATAAAATGGAATGTAGACATACTATTGTTAGAAGTGATTATGATACATATATTAAAAATAGACTTCAATCTTTAGAACATCAAACCAAGGTTGCTTTAAATGAAAAAAGAGAATTTCAAAAAAAGGAAGATAAGCTAAAACAAATTAGAGATAAAGTTAATTATGAATTAAATACAATATCAAGAAGTAATCCTCATGGAGCAAAATTATTAAAGAAAAAAATGCATTCAATAAAAACGCAGGAGAAGAAATTAGAAAATACTACTTTAACTGAAATACCTGATGTGGAAGAAAATATTAATTTATTTTTTGAGGATGTATTTGTTCCTAGAAATAAAATTATTATTAATTTAGATATACCGAAGTTGGAAGTAGGTAAAAAAGTATTAGCAAATAATATAAAACTAGATATTGTTGGTAATGCTCATATAGCTATTATTGGAAAAAATGGAATGGGAAAAACAACTTTAATTAAAAAAATATATGAAGAGTTAAAAGAACGTAGTGATTTGAAAATTGGTTATATGCCACAAAATTATGAAGATATTTTAGATTCTTATGACAATGTATTAAGTTTTTTAACTTCTATTAATATTACTTCAACTATGGCAAGAAATTATTTAGGTAATATGAATTTTACGCGTGATGAGATGACTGGAAATTTAAAAAATTTAAGTAATGGAACAAAAGCAAAATTATTTTTGATTAAATTAGTTTTAGATAAATGTAATTGTCTAATATTAGATGAACCTACTAGAAATTTAAGTCCGTTATCTAATCCTATAATTAGAAAAGTTTTAAAAGAATTTAAGGGAACAATAATAAGTGTTTCTCATGATAGAAAATATCTTTTAGAAGTAATTGATACAATATATGTTTTAACTTTTGATGGCTTGGTAAAAAAGTGTTAGAAGAATTAAATAATTTTTCATAAATAAATGTGTTATAATTTATATATTGTTAAAAGGAGAATATAAAATGAATTTAAAAATGCTATTAATACTATCTTTTGTTGTTTTTATAACTGGTTGTGTTGGTAATACAAATAAAGATGATGAACCTAGAGGGAATTGCGTTGTTACTGAATGCATAAAGCAAATTGAAGCAACTGATACAATCTTAAAAGTTAATGAAATAATTGGTTTTGAATATGAGAAAGACAATGATAAATATATTTGGAAATTAGATAAAAAAAATAGTGTTACTATAGATAAATCTTTGGATAATCAAGTAGTAGAAGCAACAATTGAAAAAGATAGTATAAAAAATAAAGATTTAGATTTATCGGTTTACAATGATATAAAAGCTTTGCTTGATAACGGGAAATCTTTAAATTATGAAGAGATGGTTCTAAAACTTGGAGGAATAAATGGTACCTTAGCTGGAAAAACTTCTACAACTATTCGCTATATTTGGGTCGATAGAAATGAAAGAACTTTTAGTGCAACATTTAGTAATAAAAATAATAAATGTACAATTATTAGTATAAGATAAACTTAGGAATTAATATGAATCAAGAAAAAATTAGTAAATTTATTAAAAGTATTCGCAAGAAAGAAAATTTAAATCAACAAAAATTTGCGGAGAAATATAATGTAACATATCAAGCAGTAAGTAAATGGGAAAATGCTAAAAATATTCCCGATATTGCTATCTTGAAACAAATGTGCGATGAGTATAATATGAATTTAGATGATTTTTTAGAAGCTAAATTACCTAAAAATAGAATAAAATTTAAAATTGTTGTGCCAATATTTATAATTATAGTGGGAGTAATTATTGCAACATTTATATTAATTAACAAAAATGATAATTTTGAATTTAAAACAATATCGACAAGTTGTAATAATTTTAGTTTATTTGGAAGTATTGCTTATAATAAAAATAAAACATCTATTCATATTTCTAACATTACTTATTGTGGTGGAGAAGATAATAATACTTACCAAAAAATTGAATGTATTTTATATGAAGTTGATGGAAAGTTAAAAAAAGAAATTAGTAAATATAATTATTCTGATAAAAAGTTAATAACTTTAGAAGAATTTTTAGAAAATGTAATTTTTAATGTTGACCATTATGAAAATACTTGTAAAATTTATAAAGAAAATACTCTTCATTTAGAAATAGAGGCAACTACAAAGGATAATAATATCATTGCTTATAAAATCCCTTTAACTCTAAAAGATAATTGCTAACTCAACTTAAGGTTGAGTTTTTATAAACTTTAATTTTATTGTAAAAATATTAATTTAATTTATAATTATTCTCAGAAAAGGAGTGAATTGTATGAAAAAAAATATTTTGGCTATTATAGCATTAGCTATAGTTCTATTTTTAATTGGAGGTTATAATATACTTAAAAGTAAACCTAGTTTGGATGCCCAAAAGTTTAGCGAAGAATATAAAGATGTAAGCAAAGATAATGTTTTTGTTTATAAGAATGTAGATGAAATAATAAAGATTATGGAACATGGAACAGGAGTTGTTTATTTAGGATATCCAGAATGTCCTTGGTGTCAGTCATATGTAAAATATTTGAATGAAGTAGCAAAAGATGTAGGAATTGAAAAAATTTACTATTGTAATACGAAAGAAGTAAAAGAACAAAATATGGATAAATATCATCAATTAATTAAATTATTAGATGGACACTTACAATATAATAATGAAGGAGAACAATGGATATATGTTCCTAATGTATCATTTCATATAGAGGGTAATATAATTGGAAATGACTTTGAAACATCTAAAGATACTCATAATAAAAAAGATCCTTTAGAATATTGGACTGATGATGAAGTAAAAGATTTAAAAAATACTTTAAAAAAATATATGGAACAAGTATATGATGCAAGTCAAATTTGTACAGATTGTAATAAATAACAAATCATTTCACAATAATTGATTTGTTTTTATTTTTCATGCTATAATTTAAATTAAGGAAAGTGAAATAAATGGCAACAACAAAAGAGTATAAGGAATATGTAATGGAAAAATTGAATATATTAAATGATATTACTATAAGACCCATGATGGGAGAATATTTATTGTATTATAATAAGATATTATTTGGTGGAATATATGATAATAAAGTTTTAATAAAAAAAGTAGAGGAAAATAAAGTATTTAATTTAGAAGAGGTAATACCTTATAAAGGGGCAAAGCCAATGTATTATTTAAGTGATTTAGAAAATGCTGAGGCTTTAAAGCAGATAATTTTTATAACTAGTGAAAATCTACCTAAGAAAATAAAGAAATAAGGAGTATACCATGAATAAAATAAAAGAAAAACTTCAAAAGTTAGATAAATATTATATTTTTATTTTTATAGTTTCATTATTTTTACTATTACCTTTAATTAATAATCTATATTTTTATGGACATGATACAGGATATCATATAGCTAATACATTAGCTATAAGTGAAAATCTAGATTTTCACTCTTTATTTAATTTAAAAGTATTACCTAATATAGCTCATAACTTTGGATATGGATCTGGTATTTTTTATCCAGGTTTATCGCATATTGCTGCTGCTATAATATATAAAATATGTAATGTTTCTATTTTTTCAGCGATGAAAATAACTGATTTTATAGTTATTTCATTATCAGGAATATTTATGTATAAATTAATGAAAAATATTACAAAAAATAAAAATTTATCATTTGTATCAACATTATTTTATTTAACAGCACCATATAAAATTTATGATTATATTTATCGTGATGCTATTGCTGAATCGTTTATATTTGATTTTATTCCTTTAATATTTTTAGGGGTATATTATGTTTTAAATAAAGAATATAAAAAATTTTATTTATGTTTTATTATTGGTTATGTAGGTATAATAAATTCTCATTTAGTAATGACTATATACATAACTATATTTTTAGCTATTATTTTACTTGTAAATTTCAAAAAAATTTGGAATAAAGAAATTATTAGTCGTTTTGTTAAAGCAACTATATTAGTATTATTGATTTGTCTTCCATTTATAATTCCAATGCTTAATCATAAAATTAATGGTGATTATGTGGTATTTAATGAAGGGACTATGGCTAATAGTTATGGAGTTTATGGGAATGGTTTACAATTTATACAATATTTTAACTTTTTGAGTCCATCTGAATCTGGATTACATTTTTTAAACTATGTAGCCTTTATATTAATAGGATATTTATTATATAAATTAATTAAAGAAAAAAAATTAATAATAACTTTAAAGAGTAATTATTTGTTTTGTGTTGGTTTTGTTTGTTTTATAGTAGGTTTATGGATGTCTAGTCATTTATTTCCTTGGATGATTATGCCAAACTTTTTGTTAATGATACAATTTCCTTGGCGACTTGGAACACTCACTCTTTTTGGTTTAAGTATTTTAGCTTATTATGCTTTAGAAAATATAAAATCTAAAAAAATAGTTATTATAAGTATTATTTCTTGTCTTTTAATTGGAGCATATTGTATTTATAGTCAAGATTTTCATACAGAAGATATAACTTGGTATCCTCTAGCTAAAGAAGGAATGGGTTGGCAAGAAGAATACTTACCAATGAAGACAAAAAATAATATTGATTACTTTAATAATCGTGGTGATGAAATAATAGTTATAAATGGTAAAGCTACTTTAGAAATAATTAAAAATGAAACACCAAATTTAACCTTCAAAATTACTGATGTAAAAAACGCTAAATTAGAGCTACCAAGACTTTATTATTTAGGTTATACTATAAATGTAATAAATGAAAAAGATGAGAAGTCAAATATAGATTATCAAGAAAATCAAAATGGTTTTATTGAAATTGAAGTAGATCAAAATGGTACTTATGAACTTATATATACAGGTACAATTTTAGATAGAATGAGTAACAAAGTAAGTTTAATAACTATATTAGGATTTATTATATATTTGTTAGTTGGAGAAGTGAAGAAAAATGAAAAAAGAAACAATTAGTATTGTTGTAGCATGCTATAATGAAGAGGAATCATTGCCATTATTTTATGAGGCTGTTACCAAAGTTTTAGAAAGTATAAAAAAAATAAATTATGAAATTATATTTGTTAATGATGGTAGTAAAGATAAAACTTTAAAAGTTATAAAAGATTTACATGAAAAAGATAAGAATATTCGTTATGTATCTTTTTCGCGAAATTTTGGTAAAGAGGCTGCTATGTTAGCTGGTTTAGAATATGCCAAAGGTGATTATGTAGCTTTAATGGATGCAGATTTACAAGATCCACCAGAATTAATTCCGAAAATGTTTGATATTTTAGAGTGTGATAGTGATATTGATTGTGTAGCTACTAGAAGAGTTACTAGAAAAGGAGAACCTCCAATTCGTAGTTTTTTCTCTAGATTATTTTATAAATTAATAAATAAAATGAGTAAAGTTTTATTAGTTGATGGTGCAAGAGATTATCGTTTGATGAGAAGAAATGTTGTTAATGCCATCCTTAGTCTTGAAGAATATAATCGTTTTTCTAAGGGTCTATTTAGCTTTGTAGGATTTAATACAAAATGGCTAGAGTTTGAAAATAAAGAACGAATTGCAGGTGAAACAAAATGGTCTTTCTTTAGCTTATTTAAATATGCTATTGAAGGGTTGGTAGCGTTTTCAACAGTTCCTTTAACTATAGCGGCGATAATAGGGATTTTATTTTGTTTAATTGCTTTTATTATGATAATTGTTATAATAGTAAAAACTTTGATATTTGGAGATCCTACGAGTGGCTGGCCTTCAATGATATGCATTATTTTTTTGGTTAGTGGAATACAATTATTTTGTTTGGGTATTATAGGAGAATATTTATCTAAAACTTATTTAGAAACAAAAAAAAGACCAATATATATAATTAAAGAAACTGACGAAAATTAAGTATTAAAGATAATTTGAGATAAATAAAAAAGTAAAGAATAGGAGTTTTATTAGTAACTTCTATTCTTTATTTAAGTCTTTTTTTAATTTAATGATTTCATTTAATGATAAACTAGTAGCTTCTGCTATTTCGCTTATTGAACCAAGTCCCATTTTAATAAGTTTTTTGGCAGTTGCAATAGCATTTTCTTTGATGCCTTTTTTAATGCCTTCATTATATTTCTCATCAGCAATTTTCATTTGTAATAAAGCCTCTTCACCATAATAAGCTTCATCAAAATTATTTGTTAATCCAGCAATTTCTTTTTTCAACATATTTATTTCTTTGTCTCCTTCATATAATTTATTTAAAAAGTTTTTATCATTAATAACAAATAGTGCTAAGTCTTTTAATAATGAATTCTTTTCAATATCATTATATTGTATATTTTTAAAGTAGGAAAGATTAATTTCATAAATTTTAATCAAATCACTATAAATTACATTATGTTTTGGAACTAAACGAAATCATTAAAGCTAAGGAATCAAAAGCATTAATATTAATTTGGGTAATAGGTTTTATATCATTATAATACTTTTTGGTTTTAATTTGTCTTAAAACTAACTGAAAAGTATAAGTAAGATTTTTAATTCTATTTTGATAAAGATTAACTTCAATATTAAAATATTTTTTATCATTCTTTAAAACAATATCAGAAATACTATTAATAATATTAACATTAGAACTAATTTCGGGGTAAACTAAATCTAAATTATCTTTTAATTCTTCCAAAGGAATATTAGTAGTATGACTAATTAATCTAGCAATATAATTTCTAATGTCTTTATTTTTGTTAGTTAAAGCTTTTTTAATAATTTTATCATCAAGATATTTAATTTTAAATTCCATTATAAACTCCTCTCTATTATTTATATACACCGCAAATTTGATATTTCCTTTTTTTAGAATTAAATTAATAAATTTTCTTTTTGATAATGGAATTAATTAATAACTATTTTTAGCTTCTAAATATCTTTTTCGTATGATAAAATGTTAATAATTTGAAAAAAGAAGGTGACTAAAATGCATGAAAAATTTATTGAAATAAAAATGGCAAGTATTTTTGGCGTAATAGGTAATATATTTGGTACTATAAAAGTGTAATAAGTAAACCAAGTGCAACAGGTTGAAAATTACA
>CAOKUH010000002.1 GCA_948472605.1 uncultured Mycoplasmatota bacterium | reverse complement strand
AAATCCCCCATGTTTTTTTAATATATTGTCTACTTTTACTTGACTAATGCAAAATTAAAGCGTAAATTTTTTATCTTAACCTAATGTTTTTTACGTCTTTGTTTTTTCTTATGAAATAAAACTCTATTAACAATAACAATCAAAATTATACAAGTACTAGGTATAATATAATTTTTATATTCAAACATAAAATTATTCTCAACAATATCATTTGTTTCTAAGAATGTTAGATTTATATTTTCTTCCACTTCCTTTAAAATTTGAAAATGATATTTAACTACGTTTTTCTCATACCTTAAAACTATTTCAACTGATGAATTATTTTCTAAATCAAAATTATTAACTATTTCTATTTCAATATCATCATCTTTTTTATAGTCAAATTCAACATTATACACATCTTTATCTAAAATAATTGTATAAGAATTATTTAATGGTTCGAACTTAGGAGATATCTCTCCATTTAAAATATTTAGTTCGCTTAAAACCAAATCTTTAGCATTTACATAAGTAGGAATTAAAAATAATACCAAAAAGAAAAGACAAATTTTTTTCAAATCTTTCACCTCTATATCATTTTAAGTAAAATCTCATTCATAATATATAGTTTATCCGGATTTATAAAAATATTGCCTTTTTTTTGTATTAAATCTCCATTTTTTAATAAGGGTTTAATAGGATACTCATCTTCTAACTTAACATTGTAGATTTTCTCAAATTCTTCTATATTAAAACCATTAGTTAATCTAAATCCTAACATTAAATGATTATCCATTATATCTTTAGTCGTTAATAAATCTTTTTCCAAAGAATAAATACCTTTTAAATAATTAGTTAAAGATAAAGTATTAGTATATCTTATTTTATCAATATAGCCAGAAGCAGAAAGACCAAACCCATAATATTCTCTATTACACCAGTAAAGTAAATTATGTTTAGATTCATACCCTTTTTTGGCAAAATTACTTACTTCATAATGGATATAATTATTTTTCTTAAGTATTTTGCAAATCATTTCGTATAATTTTGCATCTTCATCTTCATTTAATCTGGTTTGGTTTTCTAAATATAGTAATGTATTTTTTTCTAATAACAAACTATAAGTACTAATATGCTCAGGATTCAAACTAATTATCTTTTTTAGATCTTCTTTAACAGATTTTATAGTATCTATAGAAAAGCCATATATGAAATCTATATTTATATTGTTAAATCCATAATCACGACATAATTTCATTCTTACCTTAGCATCTATAAAAGTGTGATTTCTATTCATTAGTTTCAATTTATCTAAATTAAAAGATTCTATTCCTATACTTAATCTTGTTACTCCCGCACTTTTTAATATTTCTAAAAGCTCAGAATTAATATCATTTAAGTTACATTCAAAAGTAAATTCTTTTAAATTTTTAATATTAAAATACTTTAACATTTTAAATAATCTAATTAAATGTTTAGAAGATAAACTTGAAGGAGTTCCACCACCAATATAAATTGTTTCAATTTCTTCATTACGATAATTATCTAAAATCTCTTTTGTTAAAGCATTTAAATAATTAAATGCCCAATCATCATTATAAAAAACTTTACAAAAATCACAATAAGAACAAATTGTTTTACAAAATGGAATATGAATATATAAACCTTTACTATCTTGCATTATATTTTCACCTGCTTTTTTCTTACAATCCCCTCAGATTCATTTATTCTTTCTAAAATATCTGCTCGAAGTTTCATATCTTTTAAAATCACAATCATATCATCTGCACTTAATTTTTGTTCAAGCATCATAAAAAATACTGCTTTAACATCATCAATAGTTTTAGCATTTCCTAAAGCTTCTATTAACATTATAATTAACTCTTCTTTATTCATAATTTATTCCTTATCTTTTGGGACTATTATTATCAAAATGGGTTGGATAACGATAATTTGCATGTAATTCCTGAAATTTTGCATCATGAATTTGCATCTTTTCCTTAAATATAATATTTCTTTCAGATAAATCTTCAATATATTTGGCTATTAATAAATAATCTCTTTTTAATATTCTTCCTGCTTCTTTTAAAGATACAAAATATTTAAGTGGATATTTAGCAATAAGATCTTTTTCTACATTACTTAAATCATTAACATTTTTATAAATTGTTCTTTCTACTATAGTGTCGTCAACTAACTCTCGTAAATTTTTAAGTTCCATTCTTAATTCTTTAACTTTTTCTTGGTCTTTTTGTATTTTATAATATTCTATTAGTTCTAAAAGCCTCTTTCTTTCATTAAAATATTTTACAGCATTAGCAAAAGCCAATTTTTCATAATTTTCATCCTCATGTAAAGTTTCTAAAAATAGTTTATCTAAA
Organism: uncultured Mycoplasmatota bacterium; assembly: GCA_948472605.1. Lineage (GTDB taxonomy): Bacteria > Bacillota_I > Bacilli_A > RF39 > UBA660 > MGBC108787. The sequence goes on along the minus strand of CAOKUH010000002.1, from coordinate 30,814 downwards.
CTATAGATATAATATCCACAATTTCTAAAACTTTCTATAATATCTAAAACACTTGTCCGAAACATTTTAGCAAGAGATTTAAAAGAAACGCGATATGTTAACGCTACTAAAATAATTTCTTGACGAACTTTTAGTGATTTATTTTTTAAAGGTTTATTTTTTCCGTTATTAAAATTTAAAAAGACATCAAATTCATTTAGTATAGGATACAATTTTTCTTGGATTTCTGAATCTTTGATATTAATTAAATAAATAATTAAGTCTAAAGTTTTAGCATTGGATAATTTAACTGCTTCTAGAATAGACATTTTACCTGAAACTATTAAGTCAATATATTTTTCATAAGGTAAAACGACTGCCTTTTTAAGATAATTATTTTTACCTCTTTTTCCACCTTCAGCGAACTTTAAAGCCATTAACTTATTGTGTTGTTCTTTTATAGCTTTATAACGCTCTTCATCATATATACTTGAATTTGAATTATTTAAATCTTCAATTATTAAATTAACATAATTTCGAGAAATATTAATTAATTTTGCAGTTTCTTTATATAAATGCCCCTCAAAAATGCAACGTTCAATATCATCAATATAATTTCCATATTCTTCAGGAGCAATAATTGGATTTCTTCCTTTTCTGCTATTAATTTTAATCTGGTCTTTTATTTTATTATATCTATCAATTGTTTCTGGCTTATCTAAAGCTTTTATTTCTTTATAAATATAATATCTATTTAGTTCTAAATCATTACTTATAGAATTTATATGTTTCCCATCCATTATAGATTGTTCAATATAATCAATGAGTTTTTCGTCCATTAAGCTCTCCTCCTAGACTTGTTTTAAAAATGGCACTATATCTATATTCTTGATATTTTTCCAAATATTTTTCTATCTTTTCATTAAATATTACATCTCGTTTTGCTAAGTCCTCTATACAACTCATAATTAATGGTCTTCCTCTTTTTAGTTCATCATAACATCTATTTAGAGATATATAATATTTAAGAGGATATCTAGCTATCAAATCTTTTTCTTCTTGAGTTAAAAAAATGACATTTTTACCTATAGATGCTTTTAAAGGTGTATCGTCAATTGCACTATATAATTGCTTTCTTTCCAATTTTAAACTTTCTAAATTATCTGCAATTTCGCTTATCTTATCTTTATTATCGCTTATATTTTTATCTGAATTAAGCTCTATTTTCATTTCATTAATACTTCTTAAAATTCTATTACGTTCTTTCCAATAAGATAATGCTTTATAATAGGCTAATTTAGAAGAAATTTCATCTTCATCAAATGTTTCTAAAAATAAATTATCAAGTCCTAATTGTAAATCATTAAAAGATAGAAAAAGATCTAACACATCTATAACGATAGTGTTAAGTATTTTAGCAAGTGATTTTAAAGATACACGATAAGTTAGAGCCCATCAAAATGATTTCTTTTTGAACTTTAATAGGCAATGAAAGTAAAAAACTAGCTTTTGTTTTATCAGGCAAAAGACCTAATTCTTCTAAAATTGGTAAGACTCTATTTCTTATTTCTTCATCAGATATATTATTTAAATATTTAACAAAAAATAATGGTCCAGTAGAAGAACTTGTTGCTGCTTCTAAAAAAGATATTTCTCCATAAGCAAATTCTAAAACAAACTTATTAATTGGAAGATTTTTTATATGTGCATTATCATTAGCGACTACTTTTTTAAATTGTCTATATTTATATTTATTTTCATTTATTTTTTTCTTTAGTCTTTTATAACGAGCCACATCATAATATCCACTTTCTGTATTAATTAAACCATCAATTATTCTTTTAATAACACTTTCTGTTTTATTACTAATAGAGACTATTTCTTTTATAAGTTTACCTTCAAATACTAAATTTTCAATATAATCTATACTTAACTCTTCCATATTTTTTTACTCCTTTTAACTAGGCGTTTATACTAGCCTATTCATCTGTAATCTTATTTAAATAAACCAATTAGCAAAAAAAAGATGTTTTTATTGGGTTTCATTTTCCATAAATTTAATATCTAATTCAATTTTATATCTTTTATTTTTTTATACTTGAAGCGATATCAATATCGGGTTTTGTCCGATTATAAAAAGGTATTTCGGTATTAATTATATAGGAATTAGACATACTTTGGTTTATCAATTTATAACTCGTAACTTTATCTTCAAAAATAGGATTTCTTTTGGCTAAACTTTCCATACAATTTATAATTAAATCTTGATCTCTTTTTAAGTCTATAGCAAAAGCTTCTATAGGAACATAATATTTTACAGGATATCTTGCTATTAAATCTCTTTCTTCCTCTGTTAACTCACTCGCATGTTTACCAATTGTTGCAAACACTCTAAAATCATAAATTTTTGCATATAAATCATTTAATGGCAATTTTTTTAAAACTAAATCTTTTCTTTCTTGAAAATATTTTGTGGCATAATGTAAAGCTACTTTTTCGGTAGTGCTATCTTCATTTAAAGTTTCTAAAACTAAATATCCTAAACTATCTTCAAGTTTATCGAACGATATAAATAAGTTAATAATGTCTTTGTATGTTGTATGAAATAATTTAGCTAATGTTTTTAAAGATACTCTATAAGTAAGAGCAACTAAAACTATTTCTTCTCGAATTTGTAAAGAATAATCTAATAAACTTTTTAATGGTTTTGATTCATTTCTAAAATCTAAATTAAAGTCTTTTAAAACTTGTTGTAATTTATTCGCATATTCTTCATTTTTTACTTCATTTAAATATTTTATAAAAGATAATATTGTATAATTTGATTGTCTTGCCGCTTCTAAAAATGAAATACCACCATTTGCTAACATTTTAGCATATTTATTAACAGAATTATTTTTAAAGATACTATTTAATTTCTTATTTTCTTCTTTTATAATTTCTGCTCTTCTTAATTTAACATTTTCTTGTAATTTAGCTATTAGGCTATTATAACGTTCAACATCTATAATTTTTAAATCGTTTATTAATTTTTCAATCCAATATAATGATATATTATGCTTAGTAGCAATGTCTTTTTTGCTTTCTCCAGAAAATATAAATTTTTCAATGTCATCAATAGTAAACTTCATATAAGCCTACCCCTCTTCTTTTAAAATACTTAAGAATGCTTCTTTTGGTACTTCAACACTTCCTAGCATTTTCATTTTTTTCTTTCCTTCTTTTTGTTTTTCTAAAAGTTTTCTTTTTCTTGAAACATCTCCACCATAACATTTAGCTAAAACATTTTTCTTCATAGCACTTATATTTTCTCTGGCAATTACTTTAGATCCAATACTAGCTTGAATAGGTATTTGAAACATCTGACGAGGAATAATGTTTTTTAATTTTAAAGTAATAGCCTGTCCTCTATTATAAGCAAAATCTTTATGAACAATGACTGATAATGCATCAACAATTTCGCCATTTAATAAAATATCCATTTTAACTAAATTAGAGGCTTTATATCCACATAATTCATAATCAAACGAAGCATACCCTCTAGTTGTACTTTTTAATTTATCAAAAAAATCATAAGCGATTTCTGATAAAGGAATTTCATAGTGAATATTAACCCTTTCTTCATCAATATATTCTAAAGATTTATATATTCCTCGTTTATTTTGACATAATTCCATAATTGGTCCAATATATTCACTTGGAACTATTATGTTAGTATATATATAAGGCTCTTCAATCATTTTAATATTAGTAGAATTTGGCATATTAGTTGGTGAATCAATATTCTCTACTTCACCACTAGTTTTAGTTACCTTATATACTACACTTGGACTTGTCGCAATTACCGGTATATTAAATTCTCTTTCTAATCGAGTTATTATTATATCCATATGTAAAAGACCTAAAAAACCTGTTCTAAAGCCAAATCCTAAAGCCTCTGAAGTCTCAGGTTCAAAAGTTAACGCTGCATCATTTAGTTTTAATTTTTCAATTGCTTCTTTTAGACTTTCATATTGATTAGGTTCAACTGGAAACAACCCAGAATAAACCATTGGTTTCATCTTTTTATATCCTGCTAATTCTTTTGTTGCTTTATTATTAAACAAGGTTATAGTATCTCCAACTTCCACACTTGTAATATCTTTTATACTAGCGCATATATATCCTACTTCGCCGCTTTCTAAGGAATTTAACTTTTTTTCTTTCGGAGTATGAACACCTATCTCCGTAATTTCAAAACTGCTATTATTTGCCATCATTAAAATCGTATCTTTATTGGTTAATTTTCCATCTACAACTTTTACAAGAGCAACAACCCCTTTATAAGGATCAAAATATGAATCAAATATTAAAGCTCGTAATGGTTTATTTAAATTATTCTCTGGTGGTTTAATACGAGTTATTATCGCTTCTATTAGTTCTTTTACACCTACACCAGTTTTACCACTACATAAAAGTATATCCTCTTCTTTAAAACCTAAAACATTTTTTAATTCTTCTTTTACTCTCGTAACATCAGCATTTGGTAAATCAATTTTATTAATTACTGGAATTATAGTCAAATCTTGTTCTAAAGCTAAGTATAAATTAGCAAGAGTTTGGGCTTCTATACCTTGGGCAGCATCAACAACTAAAATAGCTCCTTCACAAGCCGCAAGACTTCTAGAAACTTCATAAGAAAAATCGACATGACCTGGAGTATCTATTAAATTTAAAATATATTCTTCATTATTATATTTATAATTTAAGTGTACCGCATTTAACTTAATAGTTATACCTCTTTCACGTTCTAAATCCATATTATCTAAAACTTGACTAACCATTTCTCTTTTTTCGACAGCTCCAGTTATTTCTAAGATTCGATCAGCAAGGGTACTCTTTCCATGATCAATATGAGCAATAATGGAAAAATTTCGAATTTTTTCTGGTTTCATAAATCATCACTATCCTATATTATACTTATTTTCAAGAAAAAGAAAAGAAAAACTAAGCAGATACTAAAACTAAACAAACAACTGTTTTTTCTAATTTTTTCTTGAATTCTTCTTTATTAAAATCTTTTTTAACTATCTCTTGATTAAAAATTTTTATCGTACTTAAAATGTTTTCATCAGTATCATCATTTAATTCCATACTAGATATTATACTTTTTATATTATTTAAAGTATAATTAGACTTTTCACAATAAGTAAATTTTAAAATACTATTAGTATTTATCCCTAAACAATTTAATAATATATAAATATTTATAAATCTTTGATGACCTTCAATAACTTCGTAGCCATCATTATTTTTAACAACAAATAATGTTCCTAAACAATATTCCTTATCACTTTTACTTATATTTTTAACCTCTTCTAATAAAGTAATTAATTCTTCATAGTCCCAAATATAACCATTTTGTTGAAATGATATTGTATATTTTTCTTTAGAATTAAAAATATCATTTAGTCCATATAATTTTTTTTCATAATTTTCATTCATTTTCCCTAACTCTCCTAAATATTTTTTATTTTTATTAATTTACTTTTTACAAGTCTTAATAAGAATTTTAATTTATATAAAAAGGGAGTAATGGAACAATTTCACATATAAGTAAAAATACAAGAATAAAATTTTAAAACTATTTAATTTAAACCCTTTTTATTTATTTTCATAATTACTACTTTTTATTTATTTTTTTCCAGTATACCAAAACGATTAAAAGGATAAATTATAAAATTAGTTGTTCCCTTTATTTGATTCTTTTTGATTGGACCTATCGTTCTACTATCTAAAGATATTTTTCTATTATCTCCTAAGACAAAGTATTCATCGTCTTTTAAAGTAATGCATTCATAATCACTTGTTTCTCCAGTTGCATAAATATCTTCTATCTTTTTATCATTTACATAAATATTATTATTTTCAATAGCTATTTTTTCTCCTGGTAAGCCATATACTCTTTTTATTAATTCATCATCATTAGTATCTAATACAATGATATCAAATCTCTCAATTTTGGCTAGTTTATTTAAAATCATAAATTCTGAGCCATCTAAGGTTTTATACATAGAACTTCCATTCACTTTTATAGGGGTAGCAATAAAGGTTCTTATTAAAATAACTATTAATAGTATTACTATATAAGGTAACAACTCTTTTAAGTTTTTTATGATTTTTGATTTCATATTTTATTTCCTCTTTCGTTATTATTATACAACATTATTATTATTTATAAAAGAAAAAAGAAACAGATTATTCTGCTCCTTTAACTGTGCTATTTCTTTCTTTAACTTTATATTCTTTACGCATATTTTTAATAAAGTTAAGTTTAGCACGACGTACCATACCTTTTTTAACAACTGTAATTTTATCAATTGTTGGAGTATTAATTGGAAATACTCTAACTACCCCAATACTACCAGATTTTTTACGTACAGAAAATGTTTCAGATACTCCTGAACCTTTACGGGCAATTACAATACCTTCAAATGCTTGTATTCTTTCTTTTTTTCCTTCTTTTACCCAAACATCAACTCTTACAATATCTCCAACACGGAATTCAGGAATGTTTGGTTTCATATGCTTTTTATTAATTTTGTCGACTAAATTAGCCATAATCATACATCCTTTCTTAAAAAAATTATATCTTCTGTAATCATAAAACTCCTTTTTAGCGGATTACATGCTTAAAAAGCAAAAATATTATAACAAAAAAACTACAATAATGCAAATTTTTTATTTATAATTATTATATTCTAAACATTTTTCTTCTAATAATTTAAAATTACAACATCTTGATTTTATATTATTAGATAATTTTTTTTCAATATATAATTTATATAGTTTTGAAGATTTATTTTTTACTTGCTCATAGTTTTCATTTAACCAAGATAATTGTTCTTTTAATAATTTACAATATTTAAACTCTGTTTTTGTTAAACTTTCTCTATTTAAATTGATCAAAGAATAATTTTTTTCATAAACTGGTATCATATTATTAAAATTAACAGCTCCAAGTTCGCCATTTTTTATTTTAAGAAAATCAATTGTATTTTTCATTTTTTTATGTTTATTTTTAGGGCTTGATAATGGAGCAAAATATTCATAACAATCTATTTTAAATAATATTCCCACAAATGGTCTTAATTCTTTTTCATATTTATTATAAGATACACGATTATCAAATTTTCTTAAATAATCACAATAATCTGAATTTACTTGAACGATTTTTAAATTAAATATCATTTTATATCAACCCTTTTCCCATCATAAATAACTAAAGATTAGAGTTGAGTCTCTAATCTTACTTTTTTAAGTTCCAATTTAATGGCTGGATTCACCGCTTTTTTAAGTTCCAATTTAATGGCTGGATTCACCGCTTTTTTAAGTTCCAATTTAATGGCTGGATTCACCACTTTTTTTATTGCTACTTAGTAGCATTAATATTATATGCAATTTTGCATAGCATAATACTTATGCATTCATAATATAGCATAAACTTTTAAATATGTCTATAATTATTACCTACTATGACCTTTTTCCATAGTTTCAGCTCTTTTTCTTTCTTCTATCAAATTCAAATAAAATAACTTTTCTTTTAATTGCGCTTCTAAAAGATTTAATCTTTTTAAATATTTATCTCTTTCTTCTTTTTTTAGATATTCTTTATACTTTCTAGTAATAATACTTTTTTCTTTAGCTAATTCATCTAAAGCAATAAGAATGTCTCCACTATTACTTTCTTCATCTTTCAAAACACTTAAAATAATTCTTGCTAATTTACGAAAAGATTTATCTAATTTTTTCTTTAAAATAACATTAGTCAATTCAACATTTAAAATAGACAAATTAGTTATTTCAATTAAGTTTTTACTTTTAATATTTGGTTTAAAAACATATCCTGTTTCTTCAAAATCGAATTTGCTTATCTTTTTATTTTTATTACGTTTTTTTATTATATAATTTTCCATAAATTTCACCCTACTTTAATAAATCAATTCTTTTTTGTTCGGTTTTTTTCAGTTGTTCGCTTTTACGCCATTCATCTATTTTCTTATGATCTCCACTAAGCAAGATATCAGGAACTTTAAATCCTCTAAAATTTCTTGGCTTAGTATAAACTGGATAATCAAGCAGATTATTAGTAAATGACTCTTCTAAATAAGATTCTTTTTTTATAACACCATCTAATAATCTTATAATACTATCACTTACAACCATAGCAGGTATTTCTCCCCCAGTTAAGATATAATCACCTATACTTATTTCTTCATCGACAAATTCTCTAATTCTTTCATCAAAACCTTCATAATGGCCACAAACTAAAATTATATGTTTCTCTTCTTTTAATTCATGAGCTTTTCGTTCATTATATACCTTACCTTGAGGACACATGAGTATTACTTTTGTAAAAGGCTTTCTATAGGCATCTATAGCATCGACAATTGGTCCAGGCATCAAAACCATCCCCGAACCTCCTCCATATGGTGTATCATCCACTTGACTATTATTTAATTTAGAAAAATCGCGAAAATTAACAAGGTTTATCTCTACAACTTTTTTATCTATAGCCCTTTTAATAATAGATTCATTTAAGAAACCTTCAAACATTCCTGGAAAAAGGGTTAATATATCAATCTTCATAATATTAAATTAGACCCCCCATCAACCAAAACTTTTTTATTTACCAGATCAACATTTTTAACATATTCATTATTAAGAGGAATATAAAAATATTTTTCTCCTTTAATATATAATAATATATTGTTTTTATTATACACGATATCTTTAATTTTACCTAATACTTTTTTATCTTCTATTATTTCCATATCAATTAAATCTTCATATAAATACTCATTTGAGTTTAATTCTAAAATACTTCTTTTAACATAAACATTTTGACTTTTATACTTTAATACCTCATTAATATTACTATATTCATCCATAGTAATCATTTCAAATTGTTTATGATGACGATAAGTTTTAATTACTTCTTTATTCTTATCCTTTCCAATATATATTTCTATATTAGGCTTAAATACTCTTTCCTTATATTCAAAATCACTAAGTATTTTAACTTCTCCTTTAATTCCATGTGTATTTACAATTTTTCCTATTAAAATAAAATCATTCATTTTTACTCTCCATTATTTCATACATTAAGATACTTGCAGCTATTGAAGCATTTAACGATTCGCAAGTTTCATCCATATTTATTTTAACAAAATTATTAGCATATTTTTTCAAATTATCTTTTACCCCATTACCTTCATTTCCTATAATTAAAGCTATATTTTTAGTATGTTTAATTTTTTTTATGTTTTCTCCTTGCATAACATCTGTGATAAGTATTTGATAATTTTGTTTTAACTCTTCTAAAAAAAGTTCTAAATTCTTTCTTAAGACATTAATATGAAAAATCATTCCCTCACTGGCTCTAATTACTTTATCATTATATAAATCAACTGTATCATCACTTAAAATTATATTTTTAAAACCAAAAGCAACAGCACTTCTAATTATTGTTCCTAAATTACCTGGATCTTGAATGTTATCTAACAAAACAATGTTTCCCTTTAATTCTTGTTCTTTAATTTTATAACAAACAGCTATATTATTTGCAATACTTACTTGGCTACTTATTTTCTTCATAATTTCTTTAGTTACATAAAAATCCGCCTGTTCATTAGTTATTGAAATTATTTCTTTAATCAAATTCTTTTTCCTAGCCTCATTAATTAAATGGTCTCCTTCAATAAGAAATAAACCTACTTCATCACGATATTTTTTATTTTTTAATTTAACCCACTCTTTAACATGAGTATTAGTTAATGATTCTATTTTCATTTTTCTTAACTCCTTAATCTCTTTCTAGCTTCTTTGTATTTAGGATAATATTTTTCAACATGTGCCCAAAATTTACTACTATGATTAGCTTCATAAAAATGGCATAACTCATGAATTATAACATAATCTAAAAGATCAATATCTTTTTTCAAAAGTTCACTATTTAAAGTAATCGTATTATTTCCTCGATTATTAACACCCCATCTAGTTTTCATATTACGTATTTTCAAGGAAAATTTAGGAATGTTTTTAAAATAAGGAATTATTCTTTCAACTTCTAAGTTAAATATTCTGATTGTTTCTTTTTGATAAAATTTTTGTAAGTTTCTTTCATTTCTAGCAAATATGAAATCTTCATCAAAATATGGTTCTTTTACATTTTCATTATAAACTATAGTATATTTTTTACCTAAATAACTAAAAAATAAATTATTATAGCTAAGTTTTTTTATTTCCCTATACATATTAGTTATTTTAATTATATTATCATCAATTAATTTTTCAATATCTTTTTCTTTAACAAATTTATTACATGTTGCATATAATTTTTTATCTTCTTTAAAACGTAAATAAATATTTTTATTATTTTTATGAATAATTATTACATCTACTATCTCGCCATCTATTAACTTTTGCATAATTTCTCCTCTTAAAATAATTTTACCATACCAAATATTTAAAAAAAAGAAATTAATTAACTTCAATTTCTTTCATATAGATTTTTTATACTATTTTTTTAATATGTGAGAATAAGAATTATTTAGACCATCTAATATATTGCAAAATATTTGCTCTCTATTAAAATCTATCTTATCTAAATCAATATCTTCATTATAACTATAAACTTGAATCTTTTTTACATTTATATCATTTTTAACCTGTAAATTAACAACATGATATAAAGCTTCAGAAATAGTAGTAGTTTCTATTAATTCAATATCAATTGGTTTTATAACAATTGTATCATTTTCGGTATATGTTTCATATCCACAAGCTTCATCCTTAATAACACTAGTTAGCATATCCCCACTAAACGTACGATATTTAGTTTCAATATTTGCTACTTCATTTAAAGTTTTATTTTGATTATCTATTCCATACTCTTCTAAAAGTTCATTAGGTGTTACTCCATTAAAATAACTTTGAATTTTCAATTTGCAATAATTAAAAAATTCATCCCAATTTTTATAATAATTTACATCAACAAATTCCATATAATCTTTGTAAACTTGATTAGAACCAAATATATAAATATTACCATTATCTACTAGTCCAATTGAAGGATTCGTTGGATCTATTAATAATGTATAATTTTTATCAGGAATAGTTAGTAAAACTACCATATGATTTCCCATTTCTTTTATTATTAAATTCAATAATAACTCACTTAAAAACGAGTTTTCTGCACTTTTTTCTGTTTCACCAAAAATATTACGTGGTAAATCGTTTAGATAAACATCTTTAAATTTAACTGCAACAGCTTGGGCATTATAGGAAGAATTAATTTCGTTTAATCTAACAGCACAATCTGAAGCAAACTCACGACATACTCCATAATTGGTGTAATAAAGGTTATATTGAAATATTCCTTTTTCATCATATAAAAAGTTTGGACTCTTATAACCATATATATTTTTCCACATATCGGCCATTTCTTTTATAATTATTTCTAAATCTTCAAGGTTTAATTCATTTATTTCATCAGCGTACTTTGAAATATCATCTTGATATTGCTTTTTTATTTGTTCTAATTTTCTTAAATCTTCATTATCATAAATATTTTCTATATTTATTTGATTTATTTGTTTAGTTAAGAAAGTTATCCAATTTGCTTTTATATAAATGCTAAATAAAGCTATAAAAATACCCAATTTAATTTTTCTTTTTATACTTTCTTTTATAGCATGTATATTAAATCGACGTTTTTTTCCTATTTCGAATTCTATATCCTTTTTTTGGATATTTTTTAATTGCTTATAAAAAGACTTTTCTGAAACTTCCATTAATTCAAAATATTTTCCTTCTTTTAATAAATTCTGACATAAGATTTCTTTTATCTCTTCTTTACTAGTATTTAATACTTTTATTCCAATTTCAATATACATATTTTTTCTCCTTAAATAACTTCCTTATTATAACTTTTTAGATAGGAGTATTATACTTTAAAAATTAAAATTGTCAAATTTTTAAAAACCTCGGCCGCCTCCACCACCGCCACCGAAGCCTGAACCTCCCGAAAATCCTCCGCCAAAACCAGAGCCACTGGAAGAAATTGAGTTAGCACGTTTTTCAGTGATTGCTGTACTATTGGAATTTATAGCATTAGTAAATACATGATTTAGTGAATTAAAAACATAAAAATCATTAAAACTTGGATAATATCCTCCAACATAAATGCCACTTTCTTCTAACTCTTTTATTTTAACATTCATACACTTAGAGACTTTAGAAGCTAAACCAAAAATAGTAGCATATACCATGTAACGTTCCCATAAAATAACCTCTGGTAATTCTTTTAAATCAAATCTTCCAAAATCATTCAAAAACTTTTTAAACGCTTTCCATTTAGCAAAATCTTCATTACCTTTTTTAGTTCTTTTAAAAAATGCAAAAGTATATAAAAGAAAAATAAGAGAAAAAATCAAATTAATAAATACAAAAGGCATTACAACATTAAATACTAAAGCTAAAATAACTATAATAATTGCTACGAGAAAAAATAAACCACTTATAGCATAACTTTTTCCCTTTTTTTCAAAAAAGTTTTCTTTTATACCATCATTTATTACTTTATTTTTCCAAGTAGTATAACTTTTTCCAAACTTTTCACAAGTTGTAGTATTTTTAGCATAATTATGAAGTTCTTTTGAAGTAAAACTATTATCTTTTCCTACTTTATTAAATAAAAAATCTATTAAATACTTTTCTGTTTCATTAACATTTGTTTCATCTATAAGAATAAATTTATAATCTTTTTTATTTTTAGTTGTGGGTATTTCTTCTACTTTAATTACTTTTTTATAGATTAAGTTCATAATAGATGCACTAAGAGCATTAGGAGTTATATTTTTATTCATTAAGTAATCTACTACCTCAACATTATACTCATCAATAAATTCTCTATTATATTCATTTTTATAAGTACTTTTATATTCTTTATCATACTTAAGATAAACTAATATCCATGCAACAATCAAAGCTCCAAAATAAATTATTGAACCAAATTTAAAAGTATTATATATAACTTTCATTTGTTTTCTTTTTTGATTTGCTTCATCTGCTCTTAAGTTTTCAACTTCTATAATATTATCTAAAGCATTATCATTACTTTTTTTAGCGATTAAAAATTCATTTACTAATGATTTATCAAAAGTAGTTCTAATATCAACTGGTTCATAGGCATTTATAAAGGAAACACTTGCCATTATATAACTATTATCATGCATCTTTATTTCTCCTGATAGTTCTCCATGAGCCCATACTCTAAAGCTTTTCGAATCATCATATTTAGGAAGATTTACTTTTATTTTTAAGTCATTAATCTTATCATCGTATTCTTTTCCTATAAACATCCAATAAACCTCTGCAACATCATTATGAAGTACAACAACATCTTTAACAATATATTTTAATTTAAAAGCCACTTTATCATGATTAGACTTATAATACATTTTATAACTTTTACCATTAACAATATCATTCTCTAAATAGCCTAAATTTGATGCTTGATTTACTTTTAAACTTTTATAATCTTGATCATTTATTGTTTCAAAAGAAACATTTTTTACATTCTTAGCAGATATATCTATTAATTCTATATCGCTTGCATTATATATTTTATTATTGGCATATCCACTATTACCTAAACTATTATTTTTATAAACTATATCTCTTATATAACCATTAAAACTTCCTTTTAAGACAATTAACTCTGTAACTTCTAAATCTCCATTTTCTCTAATATCAGCATCTATATAATAATTTTCAATAGTGTAATTAACTGAATCTGCATTTTTAATACTAGGTATAAATAAAAAAATAGAAATCACTATAATCAGTATTTTTTTCATATATTATCTCCTTTTAAAAAGAAAATTTTAAGCATCTTAGCTTAAAATTTAACTTGTACATTCTCTCTTTCCGTAGCGTTTGCTTCGAAAAATGCTTCTTTTTTAAAATTAAATATTGATGCAATAATATTACTTGGTACAACTTGAATTTTGTTATTGTAAGTTAAGACGATATCATTATAAAATTGTCTAGCACTTGCGATTTTATCTTCAGTTTGTTGTAATTCATTTTGCAAATCAATAAAATTAGTATTAGCTTTTAAATCAGGATAACTTTCTGTTAAAGCAAAAAGTTTAGATATAGCCTTAGTAAGTTCACCATCTGCTTCCATTTCAGCTTCAGGTGTTGTAGCACTTAAAAAGGTATTTCTTGCTTTTACGACATTTTCTAAAGTTTCACTTTCATGTTTAGTATAACCTTTAACAGTTTCTACTAAGTTAGGTATTAAATCAAATCTTCTTTTTAATTGAACATCAATTTGTGCCCATTGATCTCTTACTCTATTTCTTAAAACCACTAACTTATTATATGTAGCTATAACAAACAAAACTATTAAAACTACTACTGCTAATATAATCCATTTCCACATATTGTAATGCCTCCTTATATTTTACATTTTACCACAAGTTCTTTTAAACTACAATAAAACATATTATTTATTGGTGAATTTATGATTTTTTTTACAGGTTTTTTAATTGGTGTTGTAAGTCTTATCCCCGGAATTAGCGGCGGAACAATATTAGTTATTATGAAAAAATATGATGAGGTTGCAAAAGCTATAAGTAATATTAAACAAAAAGGAAACAAAGTTTTTATTTTAAAACTGATATTAGGAGTTATTTTAGGTACTATTACATTTGCAAGAATTATTGAACTCTTATTTTATTTTATCCCAAATTATACTTTACTTTTATTTAGTGGTTTTGTTCTATTTTCTGTTCCAGAACTTTTTCATAGCGAAAAAATTAAGCCAAATTTATTTTGGTTTGTTATAGGCACTATAATAATCTTTATGTTATCTTCAATATCAATAAATCCTACACATGTAATAATAGATTATCCCAAAATCACAATTCTTTTCTTAATCTACTTTGCATTTTGTGGCATGATAGATGGCTTTTTTACTATCTTACCAGGAATATCTGGATCAATGATTATGATGATATTAGGACCATATTTTTTATATAAATCTTTTCTTGCAAATCTAAATTTTGGCACTTTAATATTTATTCTTCCTCTTATATTTTACTTGGTTGGTGATATGTTAGGTTTTTATTTAGGAAGCAAATTTTCTTTATATTTCTTAAAAAAACATCGTATTCCTTTCATGAGTTTAATTGTAGGAATGGTTTTAATGAGCTCCTTAATTATTATTCCTTTTAACTTTTTAGATATTAGTAAATCTTTAATTTATATAATAATCTTAATTTTAAGTTATATAATTGTCCAATTTCTAAATTTAATTACGAAGTAAATTTTTTTACAGATATAACTGGTCTTATTTCTTTATAATTATTATGTGTACTTACATTTGTGCCCCCAATATTATTGTAACTGATACCATCTGTTCTACTTGAACTAGTTAAATACCAAATATTAGTATTATTTATTATAGAAAATTCTTGAGCTATAGGAATTCTTATAAAATCGGAATAATTTTTTATATTATCAGAAAAACTCATATTTTTAAGACTTCCTATAGATGATGCTTTTTGTAAAGAAGGATTATTATAAAACCAATCTTGAACAACTTTATAAGCTATACTAATATTCCAATTATAATAAGCATATTCTATTGTTGTACCAGTTTTTTTATAATTACAGATAGAATGATTTGGCTCATTACCACACATTAATGTTTTATTAGAATTACTAACACCTGTTAAACTATTATTAGTTAAAGCTCTATTTATTTCAGTCACATTTAAAGCTCTATTTAAAATTAAAGTTACAAACTCTCCTTCATCTTTTAAAACTTTCCAATTTTCATCTATATATAAAACAGCTTCATTTACACTATAGTTTTTATTTACTAAATAAACGGGATTAAAACCTGCTAAATTATTCAAATATTCTTGTGTACTATTTTTCACTTCATTTAAAAGTACGCGATTTTTAGCATAATTACTTACAATCATCAAAAGCGTTATAATAAAAATTAAGAAAAAGGAATATATTAAAGAAATAGCAATAAACCCTTTGTTATTCTTCATATATATCCCTCCTCTATTCTTAAACTAGATTAATTATATAATAATTAATTTATTTAAGCAATATAGTTAACAATAATTTTTACTATAAATTCTTCTAATTGAAGAACCTACTGTTCTTCCTAAATCTAAAATTGTAGTTATAACTCTAGCAACAGAATTTAGGAAAGTTGAGGTTATAGCTCCACCTTTTATGCAAAATAATTCAGTTTCATTTAAATTCATAAATCCTCCTTAATTACAGCGTAGTGGACGCAGAAATCCATCAACTACACCAGCTATAAATACACCAATAGCTCCAATTATTCCTAGTATAGAAAGACTAATTCCTCCTCCTATTACTTCATTTAATTCTTCTTTTTTTAAAACCATTTTTAATACCTCACCTTTCTTTAATGATTTCATATATTTTTTTTAACATTTTTTCTTTGTTTTTAAATATTTTTAACTTTACAACTTCATTATTTTTCCCTTCATACTCTTTTACTTCAAGTGCTATTTTTTGAATTCCCACATTATTTTCATTTAGTTCTATATCACCATAAAGTATATTATCTATTTCATAAGTTTTATTATTAATAGTAATATAATCATAAGTAAAACCATCCAGAATACTAATATAAAAGTCTAGAGTGCATTTTTGATCACATTTATATATAGCACTTACATCATAGACATTATAGACACTATGAGTTAAAGAAAATATTATTATAAAAATAATTATTATTAAAGGAATAAACCAAGTAATGCTATATTTTTTAGAATTTTTATATAAATGACTATTCAGATTAAATCGTAAATACTCTTTCATAGCAATTCTCCAAAATCATAAACTTTATCAAAATATCTATCATGTTTCTTATGACTAACATAAATAATTATTTTATCTTTAAAGTATTCCTTTATATTTTTTATAATTTTAATTTCTAAATCACTATTAACTTCGCTTAATGCTTCATCCAAAACTAATATTTGAAAATTATTTAATAGGGCTCTTGCTAATATTATTCTTTGTTTTTCACCACCAGATATATTTATTGAATCTTTCGAAAGAAAAGTTTCATATCTTAATGGCTTTTTAGCAACAATCGCTTCTATTTCACAAATTCTTAATATTTCTAAATATTCTTTCTCTAATATATCTCGCTCTAAAATAATATTATTTTTAATTGAATCTTGAATTAAATTTTCTTTTTGACCAACATAAGTAATATTTTTTCTAATAGTGCTTAAACTATAGTCGTTTAAACTCACATTCCCAATTCTAATATTATTATTTTTTACGTCTATCAAACGACTTATAATTTGGCACAATGTACTTTTCCCACAACCACTTTGCCCTTTAAATAAGACACATGAATTTTTCTTTATTGTTAAAGTTAAGCCACTAAATAATTCAGAAAAATCATTGTAAGAAAAAGTTAAATCAGTTATTTCAATATCTCCATAAGAAAATTCTTTTAATCCTTCATTTTCTCTCTCTTCTAAAATATTATAAAAATCATTTATTTTATTAATTTCTATTTTGACATAGTTATAGTTGGGCAATAAATTTATTATTGATTTAAATGGGGTGAAAAAGAAACCAACTAAACTTTCAAAAGTAACCAAATTAATTAATGAACATTTTTCTTGTAATATTAAAATTAAACCAAAAGAGATAATGCTAAAGCTTAAAAATTCTTCTAAAAAATTAGCTATAGAGTTAGTCTTAGAAAAATTATTATTTAAATCATAAATAGAACTTAAATACTTAGTTAAATATATTTCAATTTTTTTCATAACTAATTTGACAATATTTAAATTCTTAATACTTATAAACGAATCAATATTTTCAATTATTGTTGATTCTAAATTAACCTCTGATTCATTAACAGCAAAAGCCTTTTTATAAATAATTTTACTTGAAATTATTCCAAATATAACATAAACAAAAACAAATAAACAAAGAATAAAAAATAATTTTTGATGAATGTTAAAAAGGATAATTCCTACACTTATTGCTAAGATAGAATCCAATAAAATCGTAATTAGAATTTCTGTGAATACTTCTTTAACATTTTGAAGTTCTTTAATTCTAATCATAATTTCTCCAGTTGTTCTATCTTTAACAAAAGAATTAGGAAGCAAAAATAAATGCTTTAAAAAATTATAATAAATAATTCCATCTAGATTTTTATTTAAATAGTTTTTAAAATGATTACGGAAATAATAAATTAGTTCTTTTACTAAATATAAGCACATAAATAGTAGAATTAGTTGAGTTATTACATTTTTTTCTTTATTCATACTAATGAAATTAATCCCTATTTTAAAGTAAAAACCTGTTAAGATTGTAATGAATGTTAAAATAGCTGTTAAAAGTAAAATTCTTAAAATTATAATCTTTTCTTGCTTAAAGACTTCTTTAACAAGTTGGACCAAATGATTTTCATTTATAATTTGGGGTAGTTTGCGTTTAGGATAAAGGATAATAATATTACCAGTCCAAATTGAAATAAATTCAGTCTTTGAAATTTTCACTTTACCTTTACTAGGATCCATTAAAATCATGCTATTTTCTTTAATTTCATAAATTACTAAAAAATGATTTAAGTTATTAATAACTACATGAGCAATAATTGGAAGGATAACATCTTTTAGTTCGTCTATTTTTTCTAATTTCATACCATAGGCATCAAAGCCATAATTTCTAGCTGTCTTAACAAGATGATAAGCAGTTGTGCCTTCTATTGTTGTATTTGTATCTTGTCTTAATATTTCTAAAGGTACAAAGCCACCATAGTATTTAATTATTGAAAGTAGTGAACAAACTCCACAATCTTTTAAATCTTGTTGTCTTACTATTACATTTTTTTTCATTTTATTTTGCCTCCTACTATATATATACACTGCAAATTTGATATTTCCTTTTTTTATAAGCAAACTTTTTTCAAAAAAATAAAAATATCTCAAAAACTTTCAAGATATTTTATATAATATTATATTTTTATAATTACATTTTCTGTTGTCCAAGATGTTGGACGAGCATTATCTGATGTCAAAATCCAATTTTGTATTGTTTCGTCTTTGACATAAATTAAGGAATTTGTAGACATATTAGAAAACATAGATGACATTCTGAGGAAATTTTTCTATCTAACTTTCTTTTTGAATAATTTTTCTTAATAGATAATTTTAGATAAAAATGCCTTTCTTCACTTGATTTTGAACTACTTAAAATTAATAAATTATTTGTCCAACTTAATTGCGTCACCAGTGGTGTCGCAATCTTGTCATCTTTATATGTTTTATAAAATTGTACCATTCTTTCAACATTTCTTTTAGTAACCCCTTTTACTTCAGGTAAAACAAATAATTTGCTAAGCCTAAAAGTACACCACCAACACTTTTATTAAATTTTAGGGTTCCAATTTCAAAATAATTGCTATTTTAGTTAGAATAAGATTTTTGTAAGAACCTTTTTGAACCTAATTGCTATTTTCTTTATTTTATATATCTTGGATATATCCTTTATTTAGACCCATTAAGAATGTCAAAAAAAAATGCTATATTAACTAATAATATAGCACAAATAAATATTTTAAAATAAACTTAATTGACTTGTTTCAGGCATACCTTCAAATATACCTAAAATACGCATTTTTTCAATAGTTGATTGATTTACTTTACCACGATTGCTAAAGTCTTCAATACTATAAAAAGCTTTTTCACTACGTTCTTCCATTATTTTTGTAGCAACAGCATCTCCTAGACCATCTAAACTTCTAAAAGGCAATATGATAGCATTTTCATCTTCATCCATTATAAAATTATAACCATCACTTTTTTTAATATCAATCATTTTAAATTTTACTCCTCTAGCTGTTGCTTCTAAGGCAAGTTTTAAAGTTTCTAATAAAGATTGGTCTTTATTTGTAGCATCATAGCCTTTACTTTGAATTTCTAACATTTTAGCTTTTATAGCATCATATCCTTTAACCATACAATCAGGATCAAAGTCATTAAATCTTGTAGAAAAATAAGTACAATAATACACTAAAGGTTTATGAACTTTATACCAAGCTATACGAAAAGCACTAGTTACATAAGCTGCTGCATGAGCTTTAGGAAACATGTATTTTATTTTTTGACACGATATAATATACCAATCTGGAATATTATATTCTTTTAAAGTTTCCACAAATCCTGCCCAAGTTTCAGGATCTTTACCAGCTTTACCTTTACGGACAAACTCCATAATCTTAAATGCTTTTAATGGCGGAACACCTTTATTCATTAACTCAACCATAATATCGTCACGACATCCTATAACATCCTTAAATGGACAAATATTTTTTTGAATTAATTCTTGAGCATTACCCAGCCAAACATCTGTTCCATGAGCAAGTCCTGATATTTTAACAAGTTCCGCAAATGTAGTTGGTTTAGCATCTTTAACAAGTTGAATAGTAAATGGTGTTCCAAACTCAGGTACTCCTAGAGTTCCTGTATCACACATAATTTGATCTTTCGTAACTCCTAAAGATTTAGTTCCCGTAAATAAAGACATTGTCGCTTTATCATCAAGTGGTACTTCTGTAACATCATCTCCTGTTAAGTCTTGAATCATTCTAAGTTGAGTTGGATCTGTATGTCCTAAAATATCTAACTTTAAAACATCAGCATCGATAGCATGATAATCAAAATGTGTTGTTCGCCAAGCACTTGTTGGATCTTCAGCAGGATATTGAAATGGGGTAAAATCAAATACTTCCATATAATCAGGAATAACAACTATACCTCCAGGATGTTGACCTGTTGTTCTTTTTACCCCTGTACAACCTTTAGCAAGACGCTCTACCTCTATCTTACGCATTATAATATTTTTTTCTTCACAATAACCAAGAACATAGCCAATAGCAGTTTTTTCAGCAACTGTTCCTATTGTTCCAGCTCTATAAACATTATCTTCACCAAATAATACCTTAGTATATTCATGAGCACTAGCTTGATTTAAATCTGAAAAATTAAGATCTATATCAGGAACTTTATCGGCATTAAATCCTAAAAAGGTAGCAAAAGGTATATCATGACCATCTTTAGTCATTTTACTATTACAATTTGGACAATTCTTATCTGGTAAATCGAACCCACAAGAATAAGTAATACCTAAAGCTTTGTTTTCATCGTCATTAAAAATACTCATTTTACATTTTGGACAACGATAATGAGCAGGCATACTATTAACCTCAGTTATCCCCATCATATTAGCAACAAAAGATGACCCAACAGAACCACGTGATCCTACTAAAAACCCTTCATCATTTGAATGCTTAACTAATTTTTGGGCAATAAGATAAATAACATCATAATTAGCTCCAATAATACCACCTAAATTTTTATAAGCTAATTTATCTATTTCCTCTAAAGTTTTATCAGCTATATCATCTTCACTTAAATGTTTTTTCACCATATCTTTTACAGCTTCTTTACCTTTTAAAATGATGTCATGAACTAACTTAAATGCCATAACCTCATCACGTTCTTCGCTTTTACAAGCATTAATAATACTTTCCCCATATAACTCTTTGGCCAAACGTTCTTCGATATTTAAGGGTAAAGGATTCCCATATAATTCATCCGCTTTACTATAAACAAGCTCTGTCATAGTCATAACAGAATTGGGAATTCTAGGAGCAAAAGGATTAGGAGTATCAATAATAACTTCTATTTCTTCTACCATATCAGCAATTTTATTAGTATTATCAATAATTATTTCTTTCCTAATCTCTTCATCTAAAAATGAAAAATCTTCCATCATTTCTTCTGTAGTTTTTAAATACTGATTAGGCACTTCTATTCCTCTACGTTTTAAAGGATGTAATTTACCATTGAATTTTTGGTTAATAATGATTTCACGATAAATTTTATCTTCCTTTTTTAAATTATGAACATCTCCTGTTACAACAACTGGCTTACCAGCTTCTTTACCTACTCTAATTATTCTACTTAAATAATTTTCAGCTTCATTAGTAGTTAAAAATCTAGCCTCTGGTCCAATTAAATGAGAGAATGCACTAACTGGTTGAACTTCAATATAATCATAAAAATTCATCATATTAACTAATTCTTCATCTTCTAAGCCTTTAGCTTTGTCAAATATTTCGCCATTAATACATCCAGAGCCTATAAGTAATCCTTCTCTAAGCTCATTAAATTCTTTACGAGGAATTTTTGGTTGTTCATTTTTATATAAATATTTAGTATTAGCAAGAGATATTATTTTAAATAAATTCTTTAAGCCTTCTCTATTTTTAGCTATTGCTGTTGCATGAAAAGGATAAGAAAATTTAATCAATGATTCAATATCAATATTTGCTAATAATTCATCTGTTGTGCTTATATTTTGGTCATACAAAGATTTGGCCATTTTATAATAAGCTAAAGCTGTACCCTCAGCATCATAATCTGCTCTATGATGTTTATCTTCATCCCAAGGAATATCAAGTTTTTTAGTTAAAGTTTGTAATTTATGATTAGGCCATTCTGGATGCAACATACGAGCTATACTCATCGTATCTAAAACAGTATAAGAAAATTCCTTTAAATTATATTTATTACAAGCAGCTTTCATGAATGAAATATCAAATTTAGCATTATGAGCAATTAAAGGTAAATCCCCTACCCATTCTAGAAATCTCTTTGTAACATTTTCTTCATTATCACAACCACTTAACATTTCATCTGTTATAAAAGTTAATTCAGTTATTTTTTTAGGAATAGGACGATGAGGATCAATTAATTCATCAAATCTTTCAATTATCTCTCCATTTTTTATTTTTACAGCCCCAATTTCTATCATTTGATCAGAGCCAGCATAAAAACCAGTGGTTTCTGTATCGAATACAACAAAAGTATCTTCTAGCAAATTATAAGTTTTATTATTAAATATTATATCTACATCATCATTTACTACATTTATCTCTACACCATATAATACTTTAAATCGATCACTACCTTCTTTACCTTTATTATTATCACAAACAGCATGATATAATTCAGGAAAACTTTGACAACAATTATGATCTGTTACAGCTATTGATTTCTGACCCATTTTGATTGCATGTTTAACAAGAGCTTTAGCTTCAATAACCCCATCCATAGCACTCATCATTGTATGAGCATGTAATTCTACTCTAGGATTATCAGTTAATTCTTTCGTTATTTCTTCTTTACTAGGTATACTTTCGAATTTTCTAATACTTAAAACATGATCTTTACTAAAAGTATCAAATTCAACTTTACCTTGAAAACGATACCAATTTCCTTCTTTTAACTGCTTCAAAGTATTTTTAAAATCACTCTTATCTCTTTTAAACATTTTCGCAATTAAACTATTAGTTTTATCACTGATTTTTAAAGTAATCAAATTAGTTTTCTCAAACTCTTTTTCTTCTATTCCAAAGATATATGCCTCAATTATAACTTTTGGTATTTCTCCAATTATATTACTAATAGTTGTGACATCCCCTTCAATAGAACTTTCCTCTTTATTAGAATTATTTTCAATTATTGGTATTTCATTAATATAAGATTTTTCAATATCTTCCTTTACTTGTTTATTCAACTCTTCATTTAAAATACTTGTTATTTCATATTCTCCTAAACCATATATAAATAATTTATTAGTTAACCATTTAGCTTCTTTTTTTACTTCTAAACTTTCTAATTTTGTTCCTACTTCTATCGTAATAATTTCATCATCAATACTTAACTTAGCATCTTTTAAATTTACTAAAGATGGTCTTTTAGATATTAATTCATTTATTAATTCTTTTAAATAATTTAAAACATCTTTAGAAGTAACATTTTGATAATTAAGACGTATCATACATTTCTTTTCTTTTTTTATACCTTCTTTAGCATGATTAAAAAGTTCAATTACTTCATTCATTGGTAAAACATCTAGAATATTTAAATGCACTTCATAAGTGTCTTTTTGTTTTATATATATAACTTTTTTTACTTCTGCATTTGTATATATATCTTCTTTAGGAGTATATAAAATACTATTAAAAAAACGTTTTAATTCTTCATTCATCAACAACAACTCTTTCTACTTTTTATTTTTTATTATATTATTAACATTTATTTGATATTTATCAAATCTTTTTGTTACTCTTCCCTGAATCATAACTATATCTTTAGGTTTTAAATTATCTAACAATCTTATCTGGCGATTAAAGACGACGAAATTAGAAATTCCTGTTTCATCACTTGCTGCAATAAAAGCCATATCTTCATTATTTTTTGTTTTAGTTCTTTTAATTGTTTCGATAAGAACTATACATTTTATATATTTATCAAAAGAATTTTCTATATTATTTAATTTAGTCAAACTATTATCATGATAGACACTAGTAGGATGATTAGTTATATAAAATCCAAAACTTTCTAGTTCTAAAGCATGTTCTATTTCATTTTCTTCATATTCTTTTAATACAGGAGGCATTATTAATGGTGAGTCTATTTCTGATGCAATTGATGCATAGTTTAAAACTATACTTAAGTTTTCTTTTAAAGTTGTTTTATTAGCAAAATTAGAAAATACTCCTGCATTTATTAATATAATTATTATTTTTTCATTTATATTTTTATTATACATTCTTTTAATAAAAGAAACAAAGTCTAAAAATTCACCATTTTTTGTTCTTTCATCTATTATATTTTCGATAGTTATTCTATTTATCCCTTTAATGATAGATAAAGGTAAGACTAAATCATTACCTCTTATTACATAATCATAATAACTAATATTTATATCGGGATGAATAATATTTAAATTATGGCGTTTAGCTTCTATTAAATATTCTTTTGTTTTAGCCTCGGATGCAATACTCATATTAAGTAAATTTGTTATGAAATATTTGGGAAATTTAACTTTTAAAAAGGCCATCTGATAACCAATTAAAGCATAAGATACTGAATGAGATTTATTAAAGCCATATCCTGCAAACTTTAAAATATAATTAAATAGTTTTTCACTCACCTCTTTTTTATATCCATTTTTTATTGCTCGCTTAATAAATTTATCTCGTTCTAAAGCCATCACATCTTTTTTCTTTTTACTCATAGCCCTTCTTACAAGATCAGCCTCAGCAAAACTATAACTTCCAATAGTTACTAATATTTGCATTACTTGTTCTTGATATACAATAATTCCCTCTGTTTCTTTTAAGATTGGCTCTAATGATGGAACTAAATAATCTATTTTTTCCAAACCTTCTTTTCTTTTAATAAAGGTGCCAATATTATCCATAGGACCTGGTCGATAAAGAGCAAGAGATGCAATTAAGTCATTAAAGTTACGAGGCTTTAATTTTTGTAAAAAATTACGCATTCCATTACTTTCAAATTGAAATATCCCTGTAGTATCTGCTTTAGTAAATAAATTTATTACTTGTTGGTCATTTAAATCAATTTTATTTAATGCAATATTTTTTCCCGTATCTTTTTTTATTAATTCTAAAATATTAGCAATAATAGTTAAATTTTTTATAGCTAATAAATCCATTTTTAGAAGACCTAATTCTTCTAAATATTCCATTGTTATACCAGTTAATGTTGTATCATTTATCTGAATAATAGGAATAAGTGTTTCTAAAGGAGTATTAGATATAACAACACCTGCTGCATGAGTTGAAATATTCTTTTTTAAACCCTCTAATTTCAAAGCAATCTTATATATTTTTTTTAAATCTTTATTGGTCAATTTAGCTAAAACATTATTTTGTTTCAGATTCTCTTCTAAATTCATCGTCGAAGATATTTCTTTTACCAAAATTTCTAAATCTTTATCATTATAATCTAAAACTCTCGCTATTTCTCTAATTACTAATTTACTTTTTAAAGTGGCAAATGTTAATATTGAAGCCACTTTATCTTTACCATAACGCGATTTTATATACTGAATTACTTCTCCCCTTTTTGTATTTTCAAAGTCTATATCAATATCAGGCATAGTTATTCGTTCCGAATTTAAAAATCTTTCAAATAATAAATTATATTTTAAAGGATCAATATCGGTTATTCCTAGAGTATAACAAACTAATGATCCTGCTGCACTTCCTCTTCCAGGACCAACAAATACATTATTTTTTTTAGCAAACAAAACGTAATCATAAACTATTAAAATGTAATCTACAAAACCCATTTTTTTTATAACATCTAATTCATATTCTAAACGTTTAGTATAACTTTCTAAAACATTATCATTTAATCTTTTACTAAGTCCCTTTTTCGTTAAATTACATAAATAGGCAAAAGAATCTTCTATTTCTTCATTATATGTAGGAACATGCAAGTTATACTTTGGTATCACAACATTTAATAAATTTGCTACTTCATTTATCTTTTTTTCATCGTCTAAAGAAATATCCAGAATAAAACTATTTACATCATAATTTTTAAAAGTATAATCATTTATCTTTGTATCTTCCCTAATCATATTTAAATAGTTCAAATAGCTAGTATCTTCCTTTTTTAATGCACAAATATTATTTATAAAAACTATATTAGAAGAGATTAATAAACAAGATGCTTTTTCTATCTCTGTTTGATAGCCTAAATAAATATCTTCATAAATATTATTTAATTTACTATAAAAAGATATAGATTTGTATGGTAAAATTACTAAAACATTATCGCTATATTTTCTTAAATCATCTAAATTTATTCTTTCTCCACTAATTGTATTTAATTTAAGTAAGGTTTGATAGCCTATATAATCTTTTGCATATAAATAAATGGACAACTCTTCAATTACTATTTC
The DNA here is from genome assembly GCA_948472605.1 of uncultured Mycoplasmatota bacterium. Taxonomy (GTDB): domain Bacteria; phylum Bacillota_I; class Bacilli_A; order RF39; family UBA660; genus MGBC108787. The sequence goes on along the minus strand of CAOKUH010000002.1, from coordinate 3,910 downwards.
TAACCCAATTATTGGCTTTATATTATTTTCTAAACATTTATTATAAAACTCCATCACTCCTGATAAGTTCTCATCACATATCCCTAATGCTTCAATTTTATTTTCCAAAGAGAATTTTATTAAGTCATCAATTTTTATCATACTTTTTAATAAAGTATAATCAGTAGTTATTTTAAGTGGAACATACATTTTTAAAATTCCCTCCCCCATATGGTTTTTTGCTATAAATATTATAGCATTCAAATATTACAAACTAAAGTAAAATATTTATTTTTTTACCATCTATAATTTATATTACCTGAAAAATAGAGATTTCCTTTTTTCTTACTATTTTTTTCCAAAAAAATACTAGAATTTTTAATTTCTAGTATTAAGTAAACAATGATTTTACGATATTAAATATCTCCGTTATTCCTCCCGACATAAAAGATTCTACTTTTTCCCCAATAAATATAGCTGTATCTGTCGTGTTATTACTATAATCAGTATTTTCTTTAAAAGTATAGGAATTAATATCAATAGGAAGACCATTTTTTATATCATTTTCAAATTGTTTTATACTTTCTTCTGTCATCGCTGTTTTTTTAGAAATTTTAGCTTCATAATAGCCTGATTCTAAAATAAAGTATAAACACATAAACATTAAAAATAATGCTCCAAGAATTCTAAAAAAAGGATTTTTCTTCTCTTTTTTCTTCATTTAATCATCCTTTCACATAACTATAAATAGCATCAGCTAAAACACTTATTGTATTATTTACCTCTGTTATATTATTAAACTGGCCTCCTAATTCAACTAAAATAGCATTAGGACTTACATTTTGGTTATAAATACCATTTACTCCACTTCCTCCTTTTATCGATATTCCTCTTGTTATACTAGGATATTTTTCTTTAAGATAATTATTAATTGTTTCTGCCATTTTCAAATTTTTTTCATAATTTTCATGATCTTTTCCAATCACAAATAACACTTTAGCATATTTTTTATTATCTATCGTGGTGGTAGTTGCTTCATAAGAGGCCGCATCTCGATGCAAATCAATAAAATAAGTTAAACTATTATTTTTCTTTATTGCATCTTCTAAAAGAATCTTAGATGCTGCATAGGAGTAAGAATATTTCCAACTATTAATTCGTAATAATTCCGCAATATCATTAGTCTCAACTAAAGAAGGTATTCCTAAATCATTCAAGGACTCTCGAAGGATATAAGAAGCCATTAAAACACTCGGCGTAATATTATAAGATGCATTATTACTTTTTTGATATCCTTCTGATTGATGTGTATTATAAATATATAGAATTGGTTCCGTTACTTCTGTTTTATAAGGATCATCAATATAACCATATTCAATACCATTTATTGACTCCGTTGGCTCATCCCTAATATTATCAACACCTAAAGTATACTTAAGTAAAAAATTAGTACTACTTAAATTCATAATATCATAAAAAACATTATGAGTTTTTTTAACATTTAAATTATAATCAACTAAATGATTGATCAACGTATTATTATCAATATTTATTAAAAACTTATTATACAAAATATTAAATATATAAACAAAAGTCAAAAGAATTATTAACATACTAAATATTATTTTATATCTAAACTTTAATCTTCTTTTGGTTTTCAATCTCTTTGCCATAATACCATTTCCTTTTCTTAAGTATATACACTTTAAAGAAAAAAAATTGTCAAAAAAAAAATAATATTTTATTTAATAAAAACATTATTTAAAGCTTCTGCAATTATATTTGATGATGAATTAATCACTTCATTTATAAAAACACTTGTATAAAATTTTTTATTTAAATCTAAACAAAGTGGTACCCCTACAGAAAGTACTGGTATATTAAATGTTTTGTAAGTTATTTCTTTTGCTGAATTTAGAGCACTTCCTGGTATTATTCCTACATCATTTATTTCAATAGCACTATTTAAATATTCTTCACTTTTAGTAGCTAGTGAATCAATCATAATAATTAAATCTGGTTTTAAGTCATTAACAACCATCTCAATAAGTTTAAATGAATTAATCCCTGTTTTATCCGTTACTGATGGGTTAAACAATGCTACTTTAGGTATTGTTAAAAAATCTTGATACTGATTTGTTGCTATAACTTTATCTGTTGTTAAAACCCCTAAAGCATCTCCTAAAACATCTTTATTGCCAATACCAACTATTAAAACTTTTTTCGTTTTTTGATATTGTTTTAAAAAACATTTTAAAATTCTTTCTACTTCCTTTGTTAAAGATGTTTTTTTAGTTAGTAAATTTTCATAAGAAAATAAAATAGTATAATAATCTCCTATTGCTTTTTTTATTACTCTTTTATTTTCTTTACTAACTACATAATGAGTTGTTTTAAAAGCCTTAGTTTTCTTTTCTTCTAACTTATATTTAGCATCAATTTTATCAATTCCTACATCCAAAAATAGCTTTTGTTTCACAATGTCATCTCCTCTACTTTTTAGTATGGCAGAATTTTTTTAAATTACTCGCATAGGATATAGTGATATACTTGCAAAAATGTAATACTTTTGGTAGAATTGGTTATGAGTTTAGGAAAGGAGATTTTTATGCCTAATATAAAAAGTTCAAAGAAGGCAGTAAAAGTTATTGCTAAGAAAACAGATAATAATCATGAACTTAAAGCAAGAGTTAAAAATTTAATTAAATCTACTGATATTGCTATTAAAGATGGCGATATCGAAAAAGCTAAATCTTTATTTACTGAGACACAAACTAATATTGATCATGCAGTAAGTAAAGGATTAATTAAATCTAATACAGCTGCTAGACAAAAATCTAGATTATCAAGTAAAATTAAAGAAATGAAGTAACAATTTTTTGCTAACTTCATTTTTTAATGATACAATTAAAGGGGTGATTAAATGAAATTAATAAAGAAGAATTTATTTTTAATTATTTGCATAATCATATTAGGTTTATGCTTATATTATGTAGATGATATTTCTAATTATATCTCTCGTTCTCTTGAAAAAAATCCTAGTGTTATTGCACCTAATGGCAATACATACAAAAGAAATCTCGATTTCATTTATGTCCAAAATACCAATGATTTCATCCCCCTTAGTTATAACGATATTTTAAATATTTACTATACTATAACTAATAGTGGTCTTAAAAATTTTACCTTTTATTGCCCTAGTGAATATAAAAAATGTACAGATGATGTAAGTACAATTAGTAATAATCAAGAAATATTATCTTATATTAATAATTTTGTTCATCCATTTAATAGTTTTTCCAATATTCAAACAACTATATACGAATCTGGAGAAGTAAATATTACAATTAATTATTTATATACCGAAGATGAAATAATTAAAATAAATGAAAAAGTTGATGAAATATATAACAATTTAATAATAAATAATATGAATGATTATGATAAAATTAAAACTATTCATGATTATATAATAGATAATACTAAATATGATGTTGAAAGAAATAATAATGAAGAAGAATCTAAATATAATTCTTATAAAGCATATGGTCCTTTAATTGAAGGATATGCCACTTGTAGCGGCTATACTGATGCTATGGCCCTATTCTTAGAAAAAATGAATATCAAAAACTTTAAAGTGGCAACAGAACTTATGCAAGAAGATATCTCAGGTCATGTTTGGAATGCTGTTTTTGTTGATAATAAATGGTTACATTTAGATCTTACTTGGGATGATCCAGTAAGTGAAGATGGAAAAGATTATTTACAACATAAGTATTTTCTAATTACTAGTGAAGAACTTACTAAAACTGATAGTGAAGGAGACGTTGTTGTTAAAGATCACATATTTAATAAACGTATTTATCCTGAACTTACAAATAACTAACCACGCCTAAAAGACGTGGTTTTCACATGGCCTATAAGGACAAAA
>CAOKUH010000001.1 GCA_948472605.1 uncultured Mycoplasmatota bacterium | reverse complement strand
ATGCTCTCTTTACAATTTTTGCTTAGATATTTAGTTTCGCAAGATGTCTATTAAATAAATTCATGATAAACTTTAACTAGAAAGATAAATTGTTATGGTGGTGAATATATGAATGAAGAACAAAGAAAAGCCTATTATGACTTTCAAAAATCATCTTTAGAATATTATAAAAATAATAAAAAGAAATTAAAAAGAATTATACTAATTATAATTACTATTTATTTACTTTTAATTTTATTTATTCAACATATAGGAGATTATTTATATTTACCTACTAAAAATCAAAATGAAAGATATTATGATATAAGATTAAATAATAGCCCATTTATAGTTAGTGTTGACAGAGATAAACTTATTCCAATTTTTCCTTATGTTTTATATCTAGATAAAAGAAAATATTTTAGTTCAATTCCTCAAAAAGAAGAATTAAATCAAACAATAAATGCTGAAAAATATTTACTAGATATCGCTGTTTACCCTTGCCTTGAATGTATGCATAAAGAAGAATTTTTAGCAAAAAAAGAAATTAACATCTCTATAAAAAATATGAAAATCTATAAATACAAATATTTTGATAAAAAGGAAGATTATATTAAAGTAATGGATGGAGTTAGTTATATCAATTCAATTGTTAATAAAAATCATAAGCTTATAAATAAAGAACTATATGATGTTATATATAATGGAAAACTTATAAAAGATATTTCGGAGTATATAAATGATGATGGACTTTATGGAATACAATTATATCTTAAAAATACAACTTTAATATTTGGATTAATAAAAAAAGACAGACAAGTTACTTTACTATAAAATATTTTTTTAAATTTACCTCATTTATATGAAGTAATTTTTTATTGAAAGGTTGTGTTAAGCTTTATGACTGATAAAGTAAAAAACGATGCTATAGTTAATACAGCCAAATCAAAAAGTCATAAAGATGAATATAGCTACTTAATAGAAAAAATTTAAACAAAGTCTATATAATTATAAAAAACAAAAAAGTAAGATTATAAACATTCTAAATAAACCTTACTTTTTTAGCTTTTAATTCTTATAATTTTCAATTGCTACTTTTTTAATGAAAATGTAATAAATATTTAATTATATATTAACTATTAACAACTTTTTTCTCGTTTATATCTTTAATAAATTCTTTTAATAAAATTATTAATCTATTTATTATAAATGAAATAAAAAGAGATATGATTAGAAGTGAAAATTGGTAAATTATCAACCCCAAATTTACATTTTCATAAAAAATATCAGTCATTTTTATTAATTTTAATATTTTATTTTGAATTAACGGATGAACAAGATATACTATAAATAATAAATCAGTAATAAATGTCAAATCATATTTTTTTGAACAATCAATTCTTAAAATAAGAAAAAATACTATTGATGATAATATTATAATAAATATACTATCGATAAAAAAAATAGATGAAATGCTATAATTTAAATAGCCCATAGTAATAAATATAATTAAAAATAACATTAATATTATTGATGGAATTTTAGAAAAATTATTTCTTTGAAAATAAGCACCAAGACAATAATAACCAATAATATATGAAAATGAGTTCATTAATAAATAATTTGAAATGTTTAATTGAAAAAATTTAATTAATGATGGGAAAAATATTAATATAATTAATACTAAAAGTTGATTGTTATTTATATTTTTTAACATCTTATTTATGTATGGAATAATTAAATATAAACCTATTAACATATATAAATACCAATATGGCTCAATTATTGGTTCTTTTAAAAAATCTCTAAAAAAAGCAAAATTTAAATTTTCTGTTCTTAAAAAATAAATAAAACAAGAAAAAATAAGTAATGGAATTCCAACTCTAACAATTTTTTTTAATAAGTACTTGATATTAAATTCTTTTATATTTAACAAATATCCTGAACACATTATAAACAATGGTACAGCTATTCTACAAATGATATATTCTATCTTAACAAAAAATGTTATATTAGAAAACTCAAATATACATGAATATGTATGATTCACAATTACTAAAAAGCAAGCTATAATTTTCAAAAGATTAATATTTAAGTATAATTTAGGATTATTCATTAATAATCCTTTATTGCAATAAAAAGAATGAAACCTAATTCATTCTTTTTAAGCATCCTATTTAAGAAAATCATAATTGGTATAAGACTTGGTTTGAGCATTAAAAATTTTATTATTTTCAGAAATGGATGGCATTCCTAAGTTATCATAAATAATTACAAAACACTCTTTCGTCTCATCATATCCTAAAAATAGTAATCTATTTTTTTCTTCTAATAAATCTTTATCTCCAATACTTTCCGTTTTAAAAAGAACTTTTCCACTAGCTTTTTGTTTTTCAGTAAAAGAATTTAATCCTACTTTTTCTTTAAAAGCATCATCTTTATTTTCTAAAAATTGTTGAAATGATATAATTCCACCAGTATGTCTAGCCACTATGCTTTGACCAACCTTATAATCATTCTCGTTTTTTAAAACTTGTTTAACTTTAAATTCCGAATTAGTAAATACCACTCCATTTTTTTCGATATAAGACTCTTTATCATTTGTATATTCTGCTATTAAAACTAAATCTGCAATATCATACAATTCTTTTGGATTATTAGTTCGATAACTAGCACTAGACGTCACTTCAAAAAGTATTTCATTATTGTCTTCTTGTTCCTCTGTTTGTTGTACATTATTTGTATTACTAAAAGAGTTATCCTTTTTATTTATAAAAAATGGAACAGCTAACGCTAAAAATAATATAGAACTAGCAATTATAATTTTATTTTTTTTCATTTCAAAATCACTCCTCTATTTATATAATGCATTAAATGCATCATTATCTACTTGTTGTATTGTATACACTGCTCTATTATCATAATTATACATTATACTTGACATATTTTCGGGATTATGCCCTAAACCCCATGCATGACCAAATTCATGAGCTATAATTCCTTGTCTAACATTAAAGTCAGTATAAGCATCAAAAATATCATTATTAATATGTATTTCAGCAAATGTATAATTTTCTTTAGGTACTCCTGTACCTTCTCGATAAGGTATAACTCCAACCCAGTTTACCATAACATTATTTCCATCAACCTTTTTAAATGTGTAAGTAACTGCTGTAAAAGTATATTTCCCATAATAACTTGCATAGATATCTACAGCACTACCTTTTTTATTTGTAGTTTGAGTATTAGGATATAATTTATTATATCCGCATCCAGTATATACCCAATTGTTTGATGCCGCCTTAATCGTACCAGAATAACCTGGTGCAGATCCATCAATGTAATAATAAATACTTTCAATATTCCATGTCAATTTATAGTTGCCATAAGCAGGCATAGTTGCAGCTGAAACTTTTGGTACTATACTAATACACCCTATTATAAAAATACTAAATATTATATTTTTAAATTTTTTCATTTTTATTTTACCATCTTTCTAAAACTTTTTAATTTTAAATTTTATATTGAAACTCCAGGAGCACCATCATATACCCCATTAGCCCCAAATCTAAAATTAAAAACATTTCCGTAACCACCTGCTCCAATAATATATTGTTCACTAACACTTTTGGAAATATTTTTCATGGTGTGCTGATAACTACCAAAGATTTCGCCATTTGTAGTTGTCATAAATGTAACTATTGTTTTAATATTATCAACGTTTGGAACTAATACAGAAACACCAAATCCGTTACCATTTTTTTGATAATCATTATAAGATTGACTATAATTATTTCCAGTAACAATAGTTTTAATTATATTTGTTATTTCTCCTCCTGAAATTCTAGCTCCAATAACATCATAACTCTTTATAGTAGGCGTACCATTCCAAGCTTCAACTAAACTAACTACACAATTACTATTACAAGATTTAGCAATTGATAATGTTCTCATATGACTTGTAACCGATGTGCTTCTAGAAATAGGTAAATTAATAGTTTGCTTTTCAATTTTTTTATCAAAAAAATTCATTTCTTTAAATACATCATAATCATTTGGTGTTAAATATTGCTGATAGCCATCCCAATATAAATTAGAAATATAATCATATTCTTTTTGTGTAAGTTTTACTCCATTATCATTTTCGTAAAATATCGTATTTGCATAAACTTGTTTAATAGTTAGTATTAAACCTAAAAATGATACTGCTAGAAATATTATTCTTTTTTTCATAGTTTTTTTCCTCCTTTCCTAAAAACACTATAAGATAATTATAGTAAAAAAAATATTGACAATTTGTCAATTTTTTAAAATAAATATTTCTTTAAATAATTTTTATAAAATTTATCATATAAAACTTCATAATCAGGACAACTATTTTCTAAACAAAATACCTTATCATTATCAATCTTTAGTGAATAAGTTTCATTTAATTCTAAAAGAGTATAATTTAAAATTGAGTTTGATATGTCATAAGAATAAGACACTTTTTCTAAATTTACATCAAAAATTCCGTTATTATAAATTATTAACTCATTTTTATTATTTAAAGTACAAAAATTATCATTACACTCAAAATATTTTTTTATTTTTATGGGAATTTCGTTTATAGATTGATTTTTTGAACCTATAGATTCAATTTTAGAATTGATAATATTATCATTTATAAAATCTTCTTTAAAATTCAGTTTAATTTCTTCGCCATTGATTACTATAATTATATTTTGCTTAGATTTTATAAAATCACTATAAGATATAAAAAAATTATAACCATAATAATCTTTTATAGTTTCAGTTGTATTTCCTTTATATACTAAAGTTCTAATATCATTTTTTTCAGTATAAATTTCTATTTCCTCTACATTTGGTTTTATAGACCCAATTTGAAAATACATTTTCTCTCTTGATAAAACCAAAATTCCGTTCTCAATTTTATAATTTTCGGAATTACCAAAAAAACTATATACTCGAATACTTTTATAATTATTAAAAAAATATAAAAAAGCTATAATTATAAAAAAGATTATACACAAAATTATTAATAAAATAGAAAATAATTTGAATTTTTTTATTTTGGTATTTTGTAATTTTAGGTAATTTATTAAAGCTGAGTTATTTTTAGACTTTTTTTGTCTTTGACCATTTAGTAATTCATCTAAAGATACATTAAAAATAGTACTGAAAATAATTAAATCATCCAATGTTGGAAATCTTTTACCATTTTCATAACGATTTATCTTAGTTACATCAATATTTGTTTGTTCAGCTAATTTATGCTGACTCCATTTTTTTTCTAATCTCAATTCTTTTAAAAAGATTCCTATTTTATCATTAAACATAATATCACCTACTTAACGAATAAATCACCATTAGCTTATAATATATTTTAAATCATATTTTGTCTGATCTTTTAAAATGATAATGTTTTCAATATTTTTTTTATTTTCGATAATAGTTATTTTAATATTTTCATTATCTAAAAATAAATTATATTCATGGGTGTTTGTAGTAATATTTTCTGTATAATTATATTCATCTTCTTCAATATTTTTAGTTAAATTATAAAGATAGTTTAAGTCTAAAAGATTACTATTAATATTTTCGTATAAATTGGTAATAATATTTTTTTCATTTAATAAGATACTATAACTTATTCCATCTTGAATTATATATTTAATAATTCCATCTTTTCTTTCTCGATAGCCATTTATTACGTTTTCATATTTTATTCCATCATATTTGATAATTTCATTATTTAGATTTATTTCATATGTAAAGGCATAGTCTGATTTAATTAATCTTTGAAATTTTTCATCATATGAGTTTTTAGATACTTCACTAGAGTTTAGAGTATTAGGAGAACTAAATTTTTGAATTAATGTAGTTATTCCCATGAGAATTGTTAGGACTACTATCCAAATTATTAACACTATGAGAGAGTGCCATCTGGGATTTTTCCAAGCTTTTTTTATAAATTCTTTCTTCATTTTCTAACCTACTTTTTTATTTTTTAATATTTCTTTATCTATTCCATTTAAGTAATCTAAAATGCTCATTTCTTTTTTGCCAAATGGTTTTATTTTTTCTAGATAAATTATACCATCTTGACAAGGAATACCTAAACTATTTTTAGTAACTTCTAATTTTTTTAGAGAATTATTTCTAGCTTCAAATCTTGCTTCTAATACTTTATATTCTTCATTATCTAAGAAAAAATTTGCTAATGGCCATGGATTTAAGCCCCGGATTTGATTAAGTATTTCCTGGCCTTTTTTAGTAAAATCAAGATGTTCGTCTTCTCTTTTAATATTATAAGCATAAGTTACTAAGTTTTCTTCTTGTTTAATTCTTTCATTAGTTTGGTTTATTATATTAGGTAAAGTTTTAATTAAAAGATTTGCTCCAATTTGAGATAATTTATCATGTAAAGTTCCCACATTATCTTCATCTTTAATTATCATTTCTTCTTGGGTAATTATATCACCACTATCCATGGCCTCTTCCATATACATTATAGTTATTCCAGTTAATTTATCGCCATTAATTAAAGCATGATGAATTGGAGCTCCTCCTCTATATTTGGGAAGTAAAGATGCATGAACATTAATACAGCCAAGTCTTGGATAATCTAGGATTATTTTAGGAATTATTTGACCATATGCACATGTAATGATTATATCAGCCTCTGTATTTAAAATAACATCATATTCTTTTCTTATTTTATTAGGTTGATAAACAGGAATATTGTGTTGTAGAGCAAGCTTTTTTACTGGTGTAGGTGTTAATATTTGTTTTCTTCCTACTAATTTATCAGGTTGAGTTACAACTAAGACCACATTTGTATTTTTTATTAAATTTTCTAAAACAGGAACAGAAAAATCAGGTGTTCCCATAAATATTACTTTTAAATCTTTCATAATTTTTCACCTGAGTATATTATACACAATAAAAAGAAATAATTCACTATAATTGATATTCCTTTATCTCACAATTTTTAAGACCTCTATTTAAAAATTTACCATCCTTTATTCCTTCAAAATATCCACTAAATGCTTTAGATACTCCACTATGAGCTATTATTAAAACATTTTTATATTTCTTCGCTTTTAATTCATCTAAAAAATTATAAATTCTTTTAAAAAATATTTTTATATCTTCTGATGTACCATAACTAATATCATTATAGTAATTCCAATATTCATCTCTATTTGTAACTTCTAAAGGCTTACCACTTAAACTTCCACAATTTCTTTCCTTTATTCTATCATCATAAATAATTTTATTATTAGTTATTATTTCTGCTGTATGCTTAGCTCTATTTAATGGAGAACATATCACAATATCAAAATTTATATTTTTAATTTTTTCTCTTAATTCCTTTGCTTGTACTATTCCTAATTTTGTTAAATCTTCATCAGCATTATTATATAGTCCTAAAGCATTATGAGGAACTTCGCCATGTCTTACTATATATATCTTCATTTCTTACTCCTTTCATTTATTTTCTTCAATGTAACTATCGAATTATAATTAATATATTGCTGTCTATTTATGTACTTTTTCTATAAAAAGAAAATTAAAAAAATCTTTTCTTCCATAAATATTTTTTATAATTTAATCATATTTAAATGTTTTTCCTACTTGTTCATTTTCAATTTATTTGAATTAATTACATAAAAATTATCGTTATTATTTATAACACTAATTACTAAATAGTCTCCATTTTTAGAAAAAGTTAGCTAACTTCTTTCTGAAGGACCTACATGAATAATTTCCATACATCCTTGTTTAAAGAAAATTTATAATTTTATTTTTTTGGTCACATATATAAGGTCAATATCAAAACCTAAATTAACTAAAATGTTTGCAATAGAGGTTGGTCCGCATCCATATTAAATTCAATTAATCAATACATAATAGTTAGAGAGTATTATGAAACATATTCTCTACATACCCCTATAATTTTTCTAATCTACCAAATAGTCAACAATTTACTCGTTTTTCAACATTTTTTGCCTCCAACTAAACTTACCTTCTGTTTAACATACATACACATTCAACGTGACTTTGGATACAATGTCTATTGTATATCATTAATTTTTTCTTAATTTATCAGCAATTTCATTAATTTTATTAATAGAATTTAAATATTCTTTTTCGATAGAACTTAGCTCTTTTATCTTATACTTTTCATATTCTAATTTAACTTTTTCTTTTGCTTTTTTATGACTAATACTGCCTGCATTATTTAAAATATTTGCATCTAAAGAATTAAGTATTTTATCTAGTTGATTAATATAATCTTTCATTCTCATTGGTTTATGTTTCATTGCTTGAAATTCAGCAAAGTCAAAATAACCTGAAACCAAGTTATTAAGCAGCAAAAGTTCTTCAGTTAAATAATTTTTAGAACTTCTATATCACTTATACTAGGCAACTCTCCTTGAAAATTAGTAATTCCCATAAAGGGCTATTTGAATCGGCACGATTATAAATCACTTCTGCTATAGTATTGCCATGTGCCGCGAAATGAAACTTGTTTTGGACTATCTTAAAGAATTTTATTGTTTCTTCAGCTTTAGGATTATAATCAATATCAGTAGCATATAAATCAAGAACTTGTCTATATAAAACCTTTTCACTTGATCTTATATCTTTAATACGATTTAAAAGTTCATAAAAATATTTACCACCACCAAGATTTTTAAGGCGTTCATCATCCATAGTATATCCTTTAATAATATATTCCTTAATTCTTGCAGTTGCCCATTTTCTAAATCTTACCCCTTCTAAAGATTTAACTCTATAACCAACACTGATTACTACGTCCAAATTATAATAATCTATATTTCTTTCAACCACTCTAGTTCCTTCTTTTTGAACTGTTGCAAAATTTGCAATAGTTGAATCATTTTTTTCTAATTCACCTTCTTCAAATATATTTTTTATATGCCTAGAAATTACCGATTTATCTCTTCCGAATAATTTTGTCATTTGTTCTAAAGTTAACCAAACTGTTTCATTTTCTAAATTGACATCTGGTTTGATGCTTCCATCTTTTGATTCATATATTATTAATTCTGTTTTATTATTTTCTATAACTTCATTTTTCAAAATTGTACCTCCTAATCTAATAACACTATACAGCATTTTCTTTTAAAATACCTAGACCTGAGTAAAAATTTCTACCATCTAATAATTTAATTTTAATATTACTTTGTAATGTAGTATTTGTAGGTAATAAAGAATAATCTTCGCATTGGTCTATTCCATATACAAAATTTAATATATCATTAATACATTCTTCTCCTTCAGTTACATTGAACAATTCATAAAATTTTGAAATATTAGAATTTTTATCTGCAATTTCATATATTTGTTTACTTAATAGCCATGAATTACATATATACTTAAAATTATTCATTGAATAAATTTGTTTCATTTCAATGGTTGCTTTTTTAATCGACTCTTTAACACTAAAAATATTTAAATCGGTATTTTTAGGAATATGAATTTGTATTACTGAATCGGAATCACATTCAAACTGTAGACTACCTATTTCAATGATTCTTGTTCTAATAAAATAAATAGCCCATAGCATTTGTGATACTCTAACTCCATCTCTTTTTCTTACTTTTAAGTCATATTCAAAACATTCCTTAACTCTTTTTTTATGAATATTAATTTGAAAATCATTAAAATTATGTTTTTGCATATTTTCTTGATGATAATGATAACCTATTAAAATCATTATATTAGTAACAAAAGAATTAGTATTATGTGCAAATAAATCATCTACATCTCTATAATGCCATAATTCTTTTATTTTTGTAAATTCTTCAATGTATAATTTTTCATATAAATTTAGAAAAGCCAAATTTAATTCCTCTTTTTTATTTATTTCTTCTATGCAATTATAACATTTATCTTTATATTGTAAATCTATATTATAAAAATTTAATGCTTCATCTATTATTCCTTTATCAATTATCATTATAATCTACTCCTATATTATAAATTCAACTAGTCAACACATACCAGTTAGGGTAGTATAACTAAACATATTCTCCACAGACAACCTCCACAATATTTTTTTCAAAAATTAGTAAAAATATCATTTTTTTATCGTTTTTTTACCATTTTTTTGACCCCTACTGAATAGTTGATTTTCCCTTTATTTATAAGGGTTTATCGCCTATTTAACACACATACACATTCAACGTGACTAGAATGTATATTATGAAGAGTTAGAATTTATATGTTTGGTTATAACTGACTATGTCATAATATACATAATAGATATGTATAATGTTAATTATGAATATATCCTATTTAAAGTTTCTTCGTGAATCCTTTCTTATAAAAGGTTCTTTTATATGTTCCTCACTTATATAGCTATACAATAAAGGCTTTCTATAAGCATCACCCAAAGTTTCTCTATTTCTATAACTTCTTATTTCATCTAAATTAAATTTAATTATCTTAATATCTTCTTTTTCATCCATTATCAAAAGTTTACTTTCTAATTCATTCTTATTTTGATCTCTTACAATTGGACTAAATGCTGATGACTTCCCACCGTTGGTAGAATAATTGACTGTAACTATTCCCACCATATTTTCATATGCCCTAACCTTTAATTGCTCTAAACGTATTTTTGACATAAAACACGCATTGGGAACGAATATAATTTCTGCACCTTTTAGCATCAAAATTCTTGCACTTTCTGGAAAATCTCTATCAAAACATATCATTGTTCCAATATTCACTTTTCCTCTCTCATAATCTAATTCGCTAACATTAAACTCAGTACCAGGCTTTGTAAACTTTTCCATTTTAAAATCTACTGTATGAACTTTAGAATATTTTAGAATCTTATTTCCAAATCTATCAAATATAATAATAGAATTTTTTGGTAAGTCATCAGTTCTCTCAAGGAAAGTTATACCAATAGCCATGTTAAGTTCTAATGCTAAATTTTTAAAAGATAAAAGATAACTCTCATTTTCAGCTATTGCCTTTGACATCCATTTATTTATTTGATTTTCGTTAGTTGGCATTTCATAACCAATATTCCACATTTCTGGAAAAACAGCAATATCTGCGCCTAATTTTTTTGCTTTTTTACATGCTTTTATTCCTTTAATCAAAGACTTATCAGAATCGTTAATTGTATCTAATTGTAAAATTGCAACTTTAAAATCATTATTCATAATTTTTATTCACCTCATTATTTACATATTTTATTTACTTCAACTATTCAGGCACATACCAGTTAGGGTGGTATGATGAAACATATTCTCCACAGACAACCTCTATAGTATTTTTTTCAAAAATTAGTAAAAATATCAATAATTCACTCGTTTTTTACCATTTTTTGACCCCTACTGAATAGTTGATTTTTCCTTTATTTATAAAGGATTTATCGCCTCGTCATCACGCATACACATTCAACGTGATAAGTATAACTAAACATATCTAATACATAATATTTAATTATTTTATACTTCTTAGTTAATTCTTTTAAATCTCTAACAAGAGTCATTAAATCACAGGAAATATAAATAATTTTAGATACATCATTATTAAGAATTAAATTTTTGGATAAACTATCCAATCCCTTTCTTGGTGGATCTATTAAGATGGTATCAAACTTATCTTTTATTTTCGTTATAACTTTTTTGGCATCTCCCAAGATAGGATAAATATTATCTTTTTTGTTTAATTTTTTATTTGTAATATTATCTAAGACAGCATTTTTTACAATTTCAATACTATAAACTTTTTTAGCTTTTTTACTTGCTACTATTCCAAGCGTTCCTACCCCAGAATATAAATCAAGTATTGTATTAGATTCATCAATGTTTTCTTCTATAATATTAAATAATTTAGAAGTTATAAATTGATTAACTTGAAAAAATGCATCAAAACTAACTTTAAATAAATATCCATTAATGCTTTCATAAAAAAAGTTTTGCCCATAAATGACTTTTTTGTTAACTATTACTCCTACTATTTTTAAGTTGCTAAAAAGAGCAATATTAAATTTTATTTTATCATTAGTATCAATTATCAATAATATTTCATCATTATAATTACTTCGTATAGTTACATTACCATTTTTTATATTTAAATATTTTATTCTTTTTAAAACTTCATTTATAGAATTATAAGCGATACTACAATTTTTTACTTCAATTATATTATGCGTACCCTCTTCATAAAAACCAATTAGATAATCTTTTACTTTTAAAGATAACTTATTTCGATAATTTTTAGGTACTTCATTTGAAACTATTTCAATATTATCATATATAATTTTTTCTTTATCTAAAATTTGTTTTACTTTATTTAATTTAAATTCCAATGTACTTTTATAATCAAGATGTTCTAAATTACATCCTCCACATTTTAAATAATAGGGACAAAATGGTTTAGTTCTTTTTTCTGAATATTTTTTATATTCAGTTACTTCTGCTAAATTGTATTTTTTATTTTCTTTAATAATTTTATAAGATATTATTTCATCAGGAAGAGCATTTTTAATAAATGTTATTTTATTATTAAAGTAACATATTCCTCTACCAAAATTATCTAACTTTTCAATTTTTATATCTTCCATCTTTAAACACCAACATTATTATACAATAGAAATTTAGGTATACCAATTATTTTTTAGGTAATACTAAAAATGGTGAGGTAAATGCAAGAAAAAATTTTAAAACGTTTAGAAAAAGAATTTGAAAAGAATACTGATTTTATTGTCAAAAAAATTGAAACAAAACATTTTGGAAATATTTATGTTATATATTTAGAAAGTGTTACAGGTAGTGATAAAGTAAATGATTATATATTAAAACAATTAACTTTTATTAATAATTTAAAAAATGTTAAAAAATATAATATTGAAAGTATTATACCTGGTCCTAATACAGTTAAAATTACCAAACTTGATCAAATAGAGTTTTATTTGACTAATGGTTTTACAATTGTTTTAACTAATGCAGAAATTTTAGGCTTTGAAACAAAGGCGGATATTAATAGAAGTGTAAGTGTACCTGAAGTCCAAAAATCAATCTATGGGCCAAGTGATGCCTTTACTGAAAATATTCAAATTAATTTAGGACTTTTAAAAAGAAGAATTAAATCAAGTCATTTAAAAAGTGATGATTTAAATATGGGGCGTAAAACAAATACTAAAGTTCAAATTTTATACTTTGATGATATCACAGATATCGATATTGTAAATAATATAAAGAATAAGTTAAATAAAATTGATGTTGATGGCATAATAGATGCTGGAAATATTGCTAATATTTTATCAGAAGACCAAAATACGCCTTTTCCAACTATTTCTCAAAGTGAAAGACCAGATGTTATTGCAACAGCTTTATTAGAGGGAAAAGTTTGTATAATGGTTGATACTAGCCCATTTGTTTTAATATTACCTTCCTTTTTTGCAGATTTTATAAATCCTGTAGTTGATAATTATAATCGTAATATTAATGTTAATTTTTTAAAAATTTTACGTTTTTTAAGTTTTTTCTTTACAATGATTATTCCAGGTTTTTATATAGCCTTGGTTAATTATAATATGGAAACAATACCAACAAGTTTATTAGTTAACTTTGCAGCTCAAAATGATGGGGTTCCTTTTCCAACTATTATTGAGGCTATTGTTATGGTTATTGTTTGTGAAATATTACGAGAAAGTGATTTAAGATTTCCTTCTAGTTATGGAAGTGCTATATCCATATTAGGAGCCTTAGTATTAGGAGAAGCAGCAGTATCAGCAGGTATTGTAAGTCCAATTATGATTATTATAATTGCCTTTACTTTTATAACTAGTCTTATATTTACGGAATTAGAAGTTATTAATGCTATTCGTTATTTTAGATTTTTATTTTTAATACTAGCAGCGATGTATGGATTATATGGAATAGCAATTGCAAGCATTTACTTTTTAATACATATAACAAGTATAAAATCAGCAGGAAAACCTTATTACTACCCTATTGTACCTTTTGATTTTACTTATATTAAAAAGACTTTATTTAAAGTTAAATATATTAATGATACAAAGCGAAGTAAATTATTGGCAAAAAAAAATCAAATTAAAGAAAAGGTGGGCAACATATGAAAAAATTACTTATTTTAGGTATTTTCATTTTAACTTTAGGTACTGGTTGTTTTGATTATACAGAGTTAAATGAAATGGCTATTGTCTCTGGTATTTCTGTTGATTATGAAGAAGATAAATTTAATGTTGCTTTTGAAATCTTGAATACAACTAATAAAGATGATAGTAAAGATAGTAGTAAAGTATATCTTACTAAGGGGGTTGGTTCTTCTTTAAGTGAAGCTTTTGCAGATGCTTCTTTAGAAATTGCTAAATCGCCTTATCTTGCTCATTTAAAAACTTTAGTAATTAGTGAAGAGGTTGCAAAAGAACATGTAGAAGAAATAATTGATTTTTTAATACGAGATAATCATATTAGAAATATATTTTATTTGGCTATTGCTAAAGATACAAGTGCTTTTGAAGTTATAAATAATACTGATACTAATAATCCTGTTGCTAGTACTGCTATTGCTAATTTAATTGATAGTACAACTTTTACTAATAATATTGCTGCAGATTTAAATTTTGAAAAATTTGTAGTGAACATTATTGATCCTCGAAAAGATACTTATGTTTCTTCTGTAGAAATAGAAAATGGAATTTTAAAACTAGGTCCGCTAGCTATTTTTAAAAAATATAATATGCAAACTTTTTTATCAGAAGATGAATCAGCAATTTTTAATGTGATGAATGGCAGTTCAAATGAAATACATTTAAAAGTAGAATGTCCATCTTCTGATGATAATAATAATAGTAGCAGTAATAGTAATTTTATTGTTCTAACTACTTTTGATAAACCAAAAACAAGTATAGAGATTAAAGATACAACAGCAACTATAGATGTAGAAGTTGAATTAAGAATTGTAGAAAATCATTGTAAAATGGATTTTAAAGAAGTAAAAACTTATGAAAATATTCAAAAAAATGTTGAAGAACAATTAAAAAAAGAAATGCAAAAAGTAGTAGAAAAATCTATCAAATATGAAAGTGATATTTTAAAGATAGAGGAAATTTATTATCAAAAAAACAAAAAAGATATTGATTTTACAACATTAGATTATAAATATAAATCTAAAGCTATTATCAATCGTAATGGTTTAATATTCGAGGTGAAAGAATGACAAGCAAACTAGAAAATTTTGCAGTAAATTATTTTTTAACAAGAGCTTTATTTTTAGGAATTGGTTTTTCTGTTATAATTGGTCTTTCTAGACAGGATAGTTTCCTTTCTTTTGGAGTTGGAACAATTATTGGGCTTATATTTATATTTTTTATTAATAAGATTCAAAAATATAAAGGAGATAGAACTTTAAATGAAGTCCTAAAAGAAATGAAAGTTGGAGGAATTCTCTTAAGATTTGTTTTTATACTTTATGGTTTTGCTTTACTTTGTGAAGGTTTAACTTTTATTCAATTATTTGCTTCTTCTTTCTTTTTGATTAAAACTCCTATTTGGTTTATTTCTTTGCCTTTAATAATTTTGCTAATAAAAATTACTAAAGATGGTGTTAAAACTACATTTAGAGTTGCTACTTCTTTACTTCCAATCTCGGTAGCATTAACTATTCTATCATTATTTGCTTTATGTGGCTATATGAATATATCTAATATAAAACCCTTATTTATTACAAATGGTATGGATTTTTTAAAGTCAGTTTTTTACTATACTTCATTATCAGTATCTCCATCCATCTTAATGTTAACTACCAAAAAAAGTAATAGTACTCTAGCATATTTATTTGGAAGTTTTACTTTAATAGCTAAAATGTTTCTAATTATTGCTATTGTGGGCCCTTTACTAGCAAGTATATATAGATTTCCTGAATATATAATATTAAAAGAGATTAAAATACTAAATTTTATTGAAAAAATTGAAAATATTGTTGCTTTATCTTGGATATTTGATGTATTTATTTATCTAGCTATGGCATCTTTAATGGTTAAGGAATTACTACCTAAAAAAAGAAAAGAATTAGTCCATATTGTAATTTTGTTTGCGTCATTCCTAATTTCTTTTCTTATAATCGGTAAATATTATACTAATGAATTAATTATTTATTATATATTTCCAATATTTATAACCATTGTATTTTTCTTAACTATTCCAAGCTTGTTTATTTATTTAATAAGACATAAAGAAAACTAAACCATGAGTTTTCTTTTTTTATGAAAATTATTACATAATCATCAACTAATTCTACATAATGTTATACTTACTAACCTACCTATATAATTAATAATTTTTTTTAAATCATAATTCTTTTTCCGAAAGATTAATTACGACAGAAATCACATGAACAATTTTATTTATTTAATAACAATTCTTTAATTATCATATTTATATAAATTATATTGTTTATTTAATGTTTCTAAAATATTTGACATATTAATAATCTCCATTTAAAAATGATATTATATAGCAAATAGTTTATAGTTAGTATATTTAACTTGCAACACCAAGTTGGTATGGATTAGTGCTTGTGCCATCACCTTCTATTATTTCGACATTAGAGGCTAGATACAAGACAGGAAGGATAGCATCGGTACTATTCGCAGGATGGCTATTGCCATTACCATTACCATTCGCAATAAACACACGATGGCCATTACCATCACTACTTTCAGGCATCAATGACCATTGATTTGTGCCACTTTTATATAACCAATCATTGGTATGACAATTATTGGTATTGTAATCATATAAATTTTTTCCTAAACATGTTTCTCTAACACTACCACCAACTGCATATCCATAATCACTTGGATACATTAATCCTATACGTCCTGTCCATTCTGTTGGACGTCCACTAGATACACTTGTTCCTCTTTCATATCCATACATCGCACTTGCTGTAGCTCTTGATGTGGTATGCCCTCCTAGTTTCCATACTACATTTGCTATCATTCTCTTTGTTTCTTCAGTTAATCCATTACTACTAAAATCACATGCTGTTGTTGCTCCATTTTGTCCTTTTGGACAATTACCACTTGTTCGATTATAATATGCTCCATTATTTAACACATTCATAAGGGCACTATCTGTCCAATCATTACTTCCATTACTACTTGTTGATGAACCTGTTCCACTGGCTTTATTATCCCATGAATAACTACCTATACTTTCATTTCTTATTATTTTAATATGACTTCCAACATTTCCTTCACTATCGGTGATGTTATTCATGACTCCGATGATTCGCCATATCTCATTATTAAACTTAACATAGTTATTTGGATTTTTTCCTATATATCTTAAATTATTATCTTCTGTTCCATCATAGGCTAACATATCTGGATTTGTTTCAACTAAATCAGTTATATAATCAGTTCCTTTAGAAGAACCAGGAACAAATGTTAAAGTACAGGTTGTTTTAGTTTTATTTAATCCTAGAATAATGAATGCCCATCTATTATTATCCCATTCTCCAGTAGCTCCATTATCACAAACTGCACTTTCAAATACATAGCCATTTCCTTTACTAGGGATGGTACTAGATTTTACCCCATCAACTATAGCTGCGATACTTACATCTCCACTTGTATATTCTGGTACTTTACCTTGGATTAAATTAAACTCTAACTTTTCTTCATATAATGCAAATGTTCTATAAAGTGTTATTACTCCAATTAAAAGAACAAATGCAATTACTGATATCGTTATAATTTTTTTCTTATTTTTATTCTTTGTAAATTTCTCTAATTTATTATCCTTTAACATAAACCTTCCTACTCTCTATCCTATTATAACCCAATTATACCCCCCCCCGAACGTTTTGTCAATAGAAAAAGGAAGATTTCTCTTCCTATTCATTATCTTCATTAGTTTCTTCTACAATTTCATTTAAATCATCTAAATCTATGTCTTCTACTGTTTCATCTGTAATGTCATCCATTAACTTTTCTTCAAAGAATTCACTAGCATCATCATCCATAAATTCTTTTTGTAAAAGAATTTCTATGTCACTATATTGTTTAGCACCAGTACCAGCTGGTATTAATTTACCAATAATAACATTTTCTTTAAGTCCTTTTAAATTGTCTACTTTTCCTTTTATTGCAGCATCTGTTAGAACACGAGTAGTTTCTTGGAATGATGCAGCAGATAAGAAAGAATCAGTTTCTAATGAACTTTTAGTTATACCTAACATAATAGGTCTTCCTTTTGCTGGAACTCCGCCTTTTAAAATTACTGGTTTGTTGCCATTTGTAAATTCTCTCATTGATACAGTTAATCCTTCAACAAAATCTGTGTCTCCTGCATCAACGATACGAACTTTATTAATCATACGAGAAACAATTATTTCGATATGTTTATCGGAAATATCAACACCTTGTAATTTATATACCATTTGGATTTCTTTTAAGATATATTCTTGAGCAGAAATAGGATCTGTTACCGCAAGTAATTCTTTAGGACTAACGGCACCTTCAGTTAGTTTATCTCCAGCATTTACAATATCTCCAACATTAACGCGAACTTTCATGTTGTAATTTGTAATATGGTCTCTAACTTCGACATCGCTAGCAATAACAATTTTATGTTTACCATTTTGTTCTTCTATTGATTCGATTTTACCACTAATTTCAGCAATTGTTGCTTTAGCTTTAGGGTTACGAGCTTCAAATAATTCTTCAACTCTTGGTAAACCTTGTGTAATATCCGCATCTCCACCATGGGCAACTCCACCTGAGTGGAATGTACGCATAGTAAGTTGGGTTCCTGGTTCTCCAATAGATTGGGCTGCCATTATACCAACAGCTTCTCCAGTTTCTACTAAGTTACCAGTGGCAAGGTTACGTCCATAACATTTTTGACATACGCCTTGTTCTGATTTACAAGTTAAGATACTTCTGATTTCTACATTTTTGATACCAGCTTTTTCAATTTTAGAAACAATATTTTCAGTAATCATTTCTCCTTTATCTAAAATAACTTCTTTAGTTTCAGGATTAATGATTTTTTGAGCAGAATAACGTCCTAAAATACGTTCAGCTAGTGGCTCTATTACAGAACCATCTTTATCGTTAATTAAATCATAAACTTCTACACCATTAATTGAACCACAATCAAATTCACGAACAATAATGTCTTGAACAACATCAACTAAACGTCTAGTTAAATAACCAGAATCTGCTGTACGTAAAGCAGTGTCCGCAGAGCCTTTACGAGAACCATGACTTGATAAGAAGAACTCACTAACTTTAAGACCTTCCATAAAGTTAGAAGTTATTGGAATTTCAACTGTTGAACCATCTGGTTTAGCCATTAAACCACGCATACCAGAAAGTTGTACGAAGTTAGAAATAGATCCACGAGCTCCTGAGTTCATCATCATAAATAATGGATTTTCAAAGTCACCATCAGCCATTTCTTGTAATTCGGCTTTAATTTTATCTTGTTGACTATTCCATGTATTAATTACATTATTATAACGTTCCTCTTCTGTTATTAAACCACGTTTAAATTGTTTATTAATTTTATCAACTATTTCTTTACCTTCATCAATAATATCATGTTTATTTTGACTTAGTTTAATGTCAGCAGCAGATACAGTAATACCAGCTACTGTTGAATATTTAAATCCTAAATCTTTTAATCTATCAAGCATAATAGAAGTTTCAGTTGTTTTATATCTTTTAAATACTTGGGCAATAATATTTTGTAATGTCTTTTTAACAAATGGTTTTACTAATTCACGATTAGTAATCTCCTCTTTAATATTTGTTCCCATACTTAAGAAATATTTACTTGGAGTAATTCCTTCAATATTTTCTTTAGTAGGTTCATTAATATATGGGAAAGTATCTGGTAATATTTCATTAAATATTATTTTTCCACAAGTTGTAATTAAATATTTATCTTTTTGATCATCTGTAAATAATTTATGTTTAAATGATTTTACAGGTAAAACTATTCTTGTATGTAGTGTTATTTCTTTTCTTTCATAAGCCATTAATGCTTCATTACTATTTTTATATACTTTACCTTCATTTGGAAGTCCAGATTTTTCAATAGTTAAATAACAATTTCCTAATACCATATCTTGAGATGGTGTAACGATTGGTTTTCCATCTTTTGGATTTAAGATATTGTTAGCACCAAGCATTAATATTCTAGCTTCGGCTTTTGCCTCTTCAGAAAGTGGAACATGCACTGCCATTTGGTCTCCATCGAAATCAGCATTAAATGCAGTACAAACTAATGGGTGTAAACGAATTGCTTTACCACCTACAAGCTTAGGTTCGAATGCTTGAATACCAAGTCTATGTAGTGTTGGAGCTCTATTTAACATTACTGGATGTTCTGTTATAACGTCTTCCACTACATCCCAAACAGAGTCATCTCTTGTTTCGATTAATTTTTTAGCCCCTTTTATGTTATGAGCCAGTCCTCTATCTACCAAACCATGAATTACATGAGGTTTAAATAGTTCTAGGGCCATTTCTTTTGGAATACCACATTGATACATTTTTAAGTTTGGTCCAACTACGATAACACTACGTCCTGAATAGTCAACACGTTTACCAAGTAAGTTTTGACGGAAACGTCCTTGTTTACCTTTTAACATACTTGCTAAAGATTTAAGTGGTCTATTACCTGCAGCTGTTACACTTCTACCACGACGACCATTATCAAATAATGAATCAACAGCTTCTTGAAGCATTCTTTTTTCATTTTGAACAATGATTGTTGGTGCTCCAAGTTCAAGCAATTTCTTTAGACGATTATTACGATTGATTATACGACGATATAAGTCATTTAAATCAGATGTAGCAAATCTTCCACCATCTAATTGAATCATTGGACGAAGCTCTGGTGGAATAACTGGTAAAACAGTTAAAATCATCCATTCTGGTTTATTTTCAGATTCTTGGAATGATACTAGACAATCTAAACGTTTTACTAAACGAATACGTTTTTGACCAGTAGCTGTTTCTAATTCTTTTCTTAACTCTTCAACTTCTTTATCAACGTCAACTTCTTTTAATAAGACTTGAATAGCTTCAGCACCCATACCTACTTTAAAAGATGAACCATATTTTTCATAATAAGCACGATATTCTTTATCAGATAGAGTTTGCTTTTTTTCTAATGGGGCACTACCTGGATCTAAAACTACATAACTTACAAAATATAATACCTCTTCTAAGTCTCTTGGTGACATATCTAAAACTAAGCCCATTTTAGAAGGTACACCTTTAAAGAACCATATATGACTACAAGGGCTAGCTAATTCTATATGTCCCATTCTTTCACGACGAACTTTAGATTTAGTTACTTCAACGCCACAACGATCACATACAACATTTTTATATCTTAATCTTTTATATTTACCACAACTACATTCGTAATCTTTGTTAGGTCCAAAAATCTTTTCGCAAAATAAACCATCACGTTCAGGTTTTAAAGTACGATAATTAATAGTTTCTGGTTTTTTTACTTCTCCATGAGACCATTTACGAATTATTTCAGGACTGGCAATACCTATTTTTATACCTTTAAATTTATTAACTTCTATCATAGGATATCACCACCTTCCAAATCTTTAACATCTATGTCCCCAGGGAACTCCAAATCATCTAAAGTATTTTCTTCGAATTCATCTTCATCGGCATCTTCATAATCATCATTAGTATCAGTTGGTTCTTCTACTAAAACTGGTGTTCCTTGTTCTGCTAAAGGATTATTTACATCTATTTCATCAATACGAATTGTATCTTCTTTTTCTTCATCATCTTCAATGTCTTTTAAATCTAATAAGTTATCTTCATTATCAAGTATTTGAATATTTAATCCTAGAGCTTGGAATTCTTTTATTAAAACTCTAAATGATTCTGGTACTCCTGCTTGATTGACAGTTTTACCTTTTACTAAAGATTCATAAACTTTAACACGTCCAACAACATCATCAGATTTTATAGTTAAGATTTCTTGAAGAACATGAGCAGCTCCATAAGCATATAATGCCCAAACTTCCATTTCTCCAAATCTTTGTCCACCAAATTGAGCTTTACCACCAAGTGGTTGTTGAGTTACTAATGAATATGGTCCTGTTGCTCTTGCATGAAGTTTATCATCAACCATATGGTGAAGTTTAACCATATACATGACACCAACATTAATGCGGTTTTCAAATGGTTCTCCTGTACGACCATTAATAAGCTCTACTTTTCCATCTTCGCTCATTCCAGCTTCTTTCATTTCTTCATGAATATCATCTAGGTTTGCTCCATCAAATACAGGGGTAGCATATTTAACTCCTAGACGTTTTCCAGCCATTCCTAAATGAACTTCTAGAATTTGTCCAATATTCATACGTGATGGAACTCCTAATGGATTTAACATGATATCAACTGGTGTACCATCTGGTAAATATGGCATATCCTCTTCTGGTAGAACAAGTGATATAACACCCTTGTTACCATGACGTCCACTCATCTTATCTCCAACTTGAATTTTACGTTTTTGAATTATATAAACACGAATAATTTTGAATACACCTGCTGGCATATCATCACTATTTTCTTTGGTATAAACTTTTACATCGTGAACGATACCATCTGCTCCATGTTCTACTTTTAATGAAGTATCACGAACTTCACGAGTTTTTTCACCAAATATAGCATGTAACAATTTTTCTTCACTAGTTAATTCTTGCATTCCTTTAGGTGTTACTTTACCTACTAAAATATCTCCTTCTTTAACTTCTGTTCCGATTCTTACAATACCTTCGGCATCTAAGTTACGTCTTGCCTCTTCTCCAACATTTGGAATATCTCTTGTTATTTCCTCAGGTCCTAATTTTGTATCGCGGCATTGAATTTCATAACGTTCAATATGTAGAGAAGTATAAACGTCTTCTTTTACTAATCTTTCATTTAATATTACAGCATCTTCATAGTTATATCCATTATAAGTCATGAATGCAACTGTCATATTTTTACCTAGTGCTAATTCGCCATTTTGAGTACTTGGTCCATCTGCTATAACTTGACCAGCATGAACTTTATCTCCAACTTTAACTAAAGGACGATGGTTTAAGCTACTTGAGGCATTTGTTCTTTCAAAATTTGCTAAATAGTATGTTTCTTTACTCTTTACGTTTTTAATAATTATTTTTAATGAATCAGCATATTCTACTACTCCATCAGTTTTAGATACAACTGTACTTCCTGAGTATTTAGCTGCAACATGTTCAACACCTGTTCCAACAATTGGAGAATCACTAGTAAGTAGTGGAACTGCTTGACGTTGCATGTTGGCACCCATTAAAGTACGATTAGCATCATCGTAGTCAAGGAATGGAATACAACTTGTTGTAATAGCTACTAATTGACTTGGAGCAACATCGACAAAGTTTACTTGTTCTCTTTTACACATAACATTATCGCCGTTGATACGAACTAAAACCTCGTCATCTAAAATACGATTATTATCATCTAATTTAACTGTTGCTTGAGAAATATAATAATCTGCCTCTTCATCAGCTGTCATATATACAATGTTATCCATTTCTACCACGCCATCTAAAACTTTACGATATGGGGTTGTAATAAAACCATATTCGTTAATTTTAGCGTATCCTGCTAGAGATGTAATAAGTCCGATATTTTGACCTTCTGGTGATTCTACAGGGCAAATACGTCCATAGTGACTGGCATTAACATCACGTACATCCATTCCAGCACGATCTCTTGATAATCCTCCAGGACCAAGAGAAGATAAACGTCTTTTATCAGTTAATTCAGCAATTGGGTTAATTTGATCCATGAATTTAGAAAGTTGTGATGACCCAAAGAATTCTTTTAATATTGCTGTTACTGGGCGAATATTTATTAAAGATTTTGGAGTAACATTTTCTAGTTCTTGGGTAGTCATACGTTCACGTATAACTCTTTCCATTCTAGACATACCTGTTTTAAATTGATTTTGAATTAGTTCTCCAACTTGACGGACACGACGATTTCCTAAATTATCTATTTCATCATCATTTCCAAAACCATCATGTAAGTTTAAATAATATGATATTGAAGCATAGATATCAGAGATAGTTAATCTTTTAATATCAAGTGATTGATCATTACCAATTATTTTTATTGTTTTTTCTGGATTTTGTTTGTCACAAACAAGAATTTCTTGAATTTCGTTATATTCATCTAATTCTTCATTTATAGTAACTTTTTTCATACCAAAACCATTTTGTAAAGCTGGTTTAATTTTTTCTAATAATTCTTTTGTAACTATTTCACCTTTTTTAGCTACTACTTCTTTACCATCTTTAATATCAGTAGCAAGTGTTGCATTTAGTAATCGATCTGCTACATTTAATTTTTTATTAAATTTATAACGTCCCACCTTAGCTAAATCATAACGAAAATGATCGAAGAATCTAGTTACTAATTGGTTTTTAGCTGAATCTAAAGTAGCTGGTTCTCCTGGACGTAATTTTTCATAT
Organism: uncultured Mycoplasmatota bacterium; assembly: GCA_948472605.1. GTDB lineage: Bacteria > Bacillota_I > Bacilli_A > RF39 > UBA660 > MGBC108787. The sequence continues at coordinate 9,905 of CAOKUH010000001.1, read as the reverse complement.
ATTTCAATAAGTGCTTCATCTGTATTTTTAGTACTATCTTTAAGGATAGTATTTTCTAAATATTGATTTTCACCAAATACACTGGTAATATCCTCATCATTTGATAGTCCAAGTGCTCTTAAGAATGTTGTAATTGGTACTTTTCTTGTACGATCAATTCTTACATACATTACATCTCTTGCATCTAATTCATATTCTAACCATGTTCCACGATTAGGTATTACTTCTCCTGTAATTACACGACGACCATTTTTATCTATTTCACGTTTAAAATAAATACTTGGACTTCTTACTAATTGTGAGACAATTACACGTTCTGCTCCATTAATAATGAATGTCCCTGCATCAGTCATTAAAGGCATATCGCCTAAGAATATTTCTTGTTCTTTTACTTCACCTGTTTCATGGATAAAAACACGTGCTTGTACCTTTAATGGTGCTGCATAGTTTACCATTCTTTCTTTTGATTCTTTTACAGAATATCTAGGCATATCAAAAGAATAATCACCAAAGTCAATGGTCAAATTCCCTGTAAAACTTTCAACAGGAAATAATTCTTCAAATGTCTCCTTGATTCCTTCTTGTAAGAACCAATCATAAGATTTTTTTTGGATTTCCAATAAATCCGCAAGTTCCATAGTGTTTTTTGATTTTGAAAAGCTTCTTCTTTCGGAATAATCTCCGAATTTTTTTAATTTAAATGCCACGATTTCACCCCATCTAATAATTTTTCAAATAACCTAATTTCACAAAAAAATTAACACGTCACCAATTTATAATTTTAGCAGTATTAGATTTTTATGTCAACTTCTTTTTACATTTTATTATATAAAAACCTTTACTTTTTTCTATAATTTCATAATTATATTTAATATCTAATTCTTTTAAAGTACTTTTAAGTCCTTGATCTTTTCTCATAACAAACCAAAGTATTCCCTCATCAACTAAATAATCACTAGCTTCTAAAAGAATTTTTAAAACTACTTTCTTCCCTGCTCTAATTGGAGGATTAGTTATAATAAAATCATATTTATTAGAAACATTTTCATATATATCACTAATAAACGATTTCGCAAGAACTTTATTTTCTTTAATATTCATATTAGTTAGATGCACCGCTCGTTTGTTTACATCTATGAGTGTTACTTCGCTATTTAAAACTTTAGCAAGGACAATGCCCATAAAACCATAGCCTGAGCCAACATCTAAGATTTTTAAACTCTGCCGATTTGTATTTTTTATTATTGTTTCAACAAGCAATTTACTTCCATAATCGATTTTATTTTTAGCAAATACTCCGTTGTCACTATTAAAATGAAATGAGTAATTTTGGCATTTATAATCGATAATTCGTAATTCGCTTTTTAATTCTGTGTTATTTGTAAAATAATGTTCCAAAAAATCACCATTCCATCTAAAGACTAATTATAAACAAAATTATAAGAGAAAAAAAATGAAAAGTCAATGACAAATTTGCTTGTTTTCATTGACTTTTTATCTTAAATGTGTAATGCGCTATTGTTTTAATTCCAAAGACATAGTATCTTCACGATACTCTGTTATTAAATTTATAATTTCATCATAATGATAGTATTTTTGTTCTAAATCTTCTCCAAATAAAATAGTATTCACATTATACCCTGTATAGTCTTCTAGCATATAAGTTTCATAATTAAATATTTTAGCTTCATTAAGTTTATATCCTATAACTATTGTTACTTCACTAGTTTTCATATTTTCTATTTCATAAATATTAACACAATCTTTACAAAACTCCACTTTTTCTAAATATCTTTCTTCATATTTTTTATAAACATTTTCATCAAAGTCAGCTAATGTTTCATAATCTAAAACTACGTTAGGATAAGTATCATTAAGAAAAAACAATTGAGGCTCAGCATATAAAAATTCATGATCATTATAATTATAAGCAATATTTTCGCTATTATTATTTGATTTAAATATCTGTCCTATATATTCACCATCATCAAACTGATAAAATTTTCCTAAATATTCATAAACCAAAGTAAGTTCATCACCATTTTTGATAATTCCAACATTTTGTTTCTTAAAACTATTTTTCATTTTTTCTATTATTTCTTCAGGTTCTTTTACACAACCAGTTAAAATAAAACTCATCCCTAACATTAAACATGTTTTGGCAAATTTTAAACGCATATTTTCCCTTTTATTACTATTTTTACAATCTTTTATTTTTGACATGCAACACTTCCTTAACTAATTTCACATTTATTATATATAGTTTTTTTGTCAAGTCAAGAAAAAAAATCTTACCAATATCAGCAAAATTTTCATTTTATTGTTCTTTAAAAATTAGATAACTAATGATTTTCTCATTCATTTTATACTCAAACTTATTTTTCATTTCAGTCACTAGTTAGTAAATGCCCTCATAAGAGAGCGACTCTTATTCTTCATTTACCATTTTGTACTAAAGAAGACTTGCACTTCCAAATTTCACACGCTTTAGGATTTTTTTAACCTTCTCTAAGGGAATCGAACCCTTCTATGCAGATTTATGCTACTTTAACCAGTTTCTAATCTTATAACGTATCACTACGTTTCAACTGCAGATGACTTATTTCGCCTTCTTTTTCTCTCTATAGTTGCGAAGCTATTAAGAAAAAAAGTTAATCTTTTTGTTTTCTACCAAAAAAGTTTATGATGATCACGATTAGTCCTGTACCTTATAAGCCCAAAATATAAAACTGCTTTTTTCTTTTTCATTACTTTGTAACTCCAAGAAAATAATTTGCAAAATTTTCTAACTCAATCCCTTTAAAAATCGCTTTTTAAAGTAATAAGACCAAGAAAAAACCCATACAAAGTTGCTTCCTTTGTCTTTCATATGGTTTAGTTATCTAATTATCAAAGAACAATAAAAGTGTTTTAATACTATCATGTCTTTTACTAATAATCAATATTATTTTTGAAGTTTCAATTTTTTTTCTAATGTTATCATTTGAAGTTCTTCAAATTGTTCTAAATTTAATATCGAATTTTTCACTAAGCATTCCAACATATACTCATCGTCATTTAATATCTTTCTATTTCTTAAATACTTCAAACGAGATATAATGATGCCATTAAAATTATAAATTAAATCTCCATCTGAAAAGTTTTCAAATTCATTATCTTCTAAAGAAATCTCTAACTTAAATGGCTCATTCAAATTAGTTTCATCTATTTTTAATGTTGTACTATTAAAAATATAATTATCTAGTAAACTATCAGGAATAAAAAATTGATTTCTAATAAAATAATTAATTTTACCTTCACTATTTAAAAGAGGTATTTTAATACTCCTTGCAATAATTAATCTTTTAATTAATACATTTAAATCTTCATTTAAAATGGTAAGATCATTTTTTAAAATATCATATAAACCTTGTTCAATAAATAAATCTAAATAATCGAAAAAATATGGTTTAATCATATTTTTCAAGACAAATATATTATTTAAATCAAGTGTATAATGTTTAACTAAATTTATATAATTTTCTAAATTATCAACTAACATTAATTCATTTAACCAATTAACTTTAATATTATTATTTATTAAACTATCTAAATTATTTTTAAAAATTTGAAAATATGGTTCATAAAATATATATAAATGGTTATTTATAAAATCTAAATCAATATATTTAAGATTTAAAGCCTTTAAAATAGTTTTTATATTTTGTTTATTTGAGTTACTAAATATATTTAGCCAATCTTGATTAGAGAAACAAAAATTATATGAGACACCATCAAAAATATTTAAAATGCTTTCTATTTTATTAGCATCAATTGTTTCTAATTCTTTTAATTCTTCTTTACTAAATTTATTAAGCAGATCATATTTAAGTAAAATAGCTTCTATTTTTGAAACATTTTTATCTATTAATTTCATATACAAATCATAATTATGAGCATTGACACATTCACATATTTCCTTAAGTATCTCTAAAGGTAATTTATCAATATACTCTTTAGGAAGTTCTAAATAGCTATTATCTTTACAATCAGTAAAATAATTTTTCAGTTTTATTAAATCTTCTCGCAATTTACATTGTTCTTTATTTCTTGATTGTTCTTGAGAGTAATTTTCTATCTCTTCAATTTTTTTAAAAACTTTATCAAGTATTTCAGGAGTAATTTTGTTGTTTTTTAAAAAACTTTTTTTGTTTAATTTTAGTTCACTTATTCTAGCATTTAAATATTCATAATAATTTAAAATTGCTATTAAGTTATAATAAAAATCTTTTTTATATTTTTGGTAAACACCAAATAAAGTTAATATTTCTTTAAAATCACATTTAAAACCATATTCTCTTTTAAAGCTACGACTCGCCGCATTTATAGTGCCATTAATTAAAGGTTTTAAATATTTTTTATCTTTATCGCTTAAATAAGCTTCATTAAAATCCTCGATATCTTTATAGCGCAAATCTATCACATTAAAACATTTATCAATATAATCCAATTTTTTTTCATAATCTAATTTTAGTTCTTCATATTCCTCAACTATTTTTAATTTTTCTTTAACAATCTCTATATCATCATATTCTAAACTAAATAAAATTAATAATAATTCATCAAAACTTGTTTCTTTTTTATTCAAAAAATCTAATATTTCCTTTTTCAAAAAAGTTTTATCATTTACTAAAATACTTTTTAAATGAATATCTATTATATCTGTAACTTTAGTCATTTATCTTTTCCTACTTTCGACTTCTAGTTTATAAATTAACTCTTTAGTTATTTCATTTTGTGCTTCTAAATATGTATCCGTTAAAACCTGTTCTTGAGCTAAAAATTGCGCTAATCTTATGCTTCTATTTTCTAAATAGCTATTATAATAAGAATTCGTATCTACTTTTTTAACCATACATCCTAAAATCAAATATGTATTAAAATTAATTTTGCTGAAAAAAACTCTAGTTTTAAAATCCTTTACTTCACATATATAATTATTTTTATTATACGTGTTTATAATAGATTTTACATTTTTAAAAGTTCCATCAATAATTGAATTTAAAAGTTCTAAAAAAGATGCATAATATTCATAGTCAATACTTTTTATATCATTTAATATGTAATAGTTACCCAAAATAGTCGGAAGATAAATTAAATTATTAATTATTCTAATATCATTCACCTTTAAATCTTTACTATCACGATAATTAATTATTTTATTAATTTTATGGCGATATATTTGTATTTCTTTTTTAAAACAATCTTTTTCTTCTAAACTTAAGTTCTCATTAGCCAAAATTTCTTCATATTCATTACATTCTTTTAAATAATAAACTATTATTGTATTAATAATATTATAATACATTACATTATTGCGATGAGGCAGAATTGTTCCTAAATTATCAAAATCCGAAGAAGCTTCTAACTGATTTAAATAATACGATACATCTATTATCTCTTGCTCTTGAGTATTATTATCATTATTATTACTTTTTATAACAATTTTAGAAGTATCTAACTTTATATTTTGACGTTTATTTTTTTGCCTTTCTAACTCTTTATTATAAAGTATTCTATTTTTCAAAAGTAAATCATATACATTATTTCTTTTTTGACTATCATTACTTTTACTTGAAAATATTTCTTTTAATGTTTCGTTAGTCATAAATTCTTGTTCATTTAATAATTTCATCATAATCTCCTTCTTTAGCATGTGTTATTTTATAACTAAATTTATATGTTGTCAATTTCTATAAAAATTAAAAAAATACTTTTAAGTACTTTTTATAATTTCTTTATTCTTCTTCTCGTAAACTTTTTATATCTTGTAATTCAAATCTATATTTTTGACCATTCTTATTTACTTCATCAAAAAACAAGTCGTATGGTCTACACCATAGTCTATTATCTCCATATAAAGCTCGATAAGCAATCATTTTCTCACTTGTTTCGCTATGATAAATTATATCTTCAACTAGATATAAGTCTCCTTTATAATGTTTGTAAATTCCTTTAATTTTTAATTCAGACATTTTTTTCCTCCTTATTTAAATTAATATAACAATTTCTCATATAATCATCAGTCATTCCTGCTATAAAATCAATCACTTTGCGATTTATTGTCGTATTTTTTAAATAATCTTCATTCATATCATATAAGAAAACATTCCATATTTCCGAATTAAGATTGTTTTTTTGAATATCTTTTTTGTATTTATTAAATAAACTTCTAAACATTTTTTCATATTCATTAATTTGTTCTTTTGTGTTTGCTATAGCATAAATGTTTTTGGTATTAAATTCTTTTAAGGTTATAAGTGCTTCATATATATTTTCACTCATTTTAATATATGGCTTATTTTTACTATTTTCAATAATATCACTAACTATTGTATTAATTATACTACGATTATCAACTCCTAAAACATTTGTAATATTTTTAGGAATATCCGCTTTTTTTATTATTCCTAGTCTAATAGCATCTTCGATATCTTTTCCAATATATGCAATAATATCACTTACTCTTACAACACAACCTTCTAATGTCATAGGTTTTAAGTTTTTAATTGCACTTTCCTCTTTGTAAGATAATTCATATTCTTTTAAAAATACATCCTTAGTTTTAGAAGTAGGATAATATTCATTTAAAGGAAGTTCACCATTATGGCACATAATAGCATCTAAAACTTGGATGGTAATATTTCTTCCTTCTCCTTTTTGCTCTAAATTCATTAAAACTCTTACGCTTTCAATATTATGATTAAAATATCCTTCATTATTTTCTAAGCTTATTTTATTTAAAATTCTTTCTCCTACATGTCCAAATGGAACATGGCCAAGATCATGGCCAAGAGACGCTGCTTCGATTAAATCTTCATTTAACCCTAAATTTCTACCAATAGTTCTTGCTATTTTACTAACTAGTTGCACATGAACCATTCGCTTTGTTATATGGTCATTTTCATTAAAACTAAATACTTGAGTTTTATCAGCATATCTTGTATAACTTAGAGAATAAATAATTCTATCAATATCACGAAAGAATGGTGTACGATATTTATCTTCTTTTTCTTCTTTAAAACGCATAGCCTCTTCATTTTGACAAGCATATTTACTTAACAACATTAACACCTCCCTACTCTTCTGTTGTATTTTCCTCTTTTAACTTAACTAAAACTTCTCGTGGTTTAGAACCATTTTGTGGTCCTATTATTCCTCTTTCTTCTAATAAATCAACAATTCTTGCTGCTCTATTATAGCCAAGACGAAATCTTCTTTGAAGTAATGAGGCACTTACTTTGCCAGTTTCTATAGCAAATTTCACTACTTCATCATATATTGGGTCATCAATATCATCATTTATAGGTGCTGCATCAACTGAACTATTACTATGAGAAGGACCAATATTTAAAGATTCGTCATAATTAGGTTCTTGTTGGGTACTGACGAATTTAATAATTTTATTTATTTCATCATCTGAAATATAACATCCTTGAATACGAGTTGGGAATGGATCGCCCATTGGTAAATAGAGCATATCTCCTTTTCCAAGTAGCTTCTCCGCTCCAGGTGCATCTAAAATTGTTCGAGAATCTATATAACTTGCAACAGAAAAGGCAATACGAGAAGGAATGTTAGTTTTAATAACTCCTGTAATTATATCGGTAGATGGTCTTTGGGTCGCCACTATTAAATGAATTCCTGCTGCTCTTGCAAGTTGAGTGATTCGCATGATTGAATCTTCTACTTCTTTTTTAGCAACTATCATTAAGTCTGCCATTTCATCAACAATAACGACTAAATAGTTCATTTTAGGTGAAGGATGGTCAGGATTTTTTTTATTTTCTTCTTCAATTTTTTTATTATAATCGCCGATGTTCTTTACTCCTTTTTCTGCTAAAACACGATAACGTTTGTCCATTTCTACTACTACTTTTTGTAAAACTAATGAAGCTTTTTTAGGATCTGTTACAACTGGCGCTAATAAATGAGGAACACCATTATAGTTTGATAGTTCAACTTGTTTAGGGTCTACTAAAACTAATTTTACTTCATCAGGACGATAATGCATAAGTAGAGAAATTATAATACTATTTATACAAACAGATTTACCACTACCAGTTGATCCTGCAACTAATAGGTGGGGCATTTTTGATAAGTCAGCATTGATAGTACGACCAGCTATATCTTTTCCTAAAGTAACTAATAAACCTTTTTTGATTTTTTCTGGATCAGCATCCCCTATTACTTCTTTTATTTTAACAGGACTAACTTCTTTATTAGGTATTTCAATACCAATAGTACTTTTACCAGGAATTGGAGCTTCTATTCTAACATCTTTGGCGGCCAAAGCTAAAGCCATTTCTTTATTAATACTACTTACCCGACTTAATTTTGTTCCAGTTGGTACTACTACTTCATATTGAGTTACAGCTGGTCCTACATGAATTTCTACAACCTTACCTGCTATTTGAAAATCGTTTAAAACTCTTTCTAAGGCTTCTTTATTTCTCCTTATATCTTCAGTACTATTTACTTTTTTATTTTTTGATGGATTATCTAATAGCGTAAGTGGTGGCAATTTATAACTATTATTTACAACATTATTAGTTGGCGTTTCTATTGATTCATTATGTTCAAGCATTTTTGGTTCTTCTTTAGATTCCATATTATAATTTTTTAACTCCTCAACACTAGTAATAACAATCTTATCATCTTTTTCATCAGTTGGAACTCCAGTAATTGGAACTATATCATTTTTATCATCATTGTTTTCATTTTTAGTTTTTTCACGCTTTTTAAATATTTTGCCAAACATATTACCAATATTTAAATTACATGACATTATAAGTCCAAAAATAGCAAGTATAGTAATTACTATATAAGTTCCAGTAATTCCAAATAAAGCAGAAACTACAAAAGATAAAGCTGCTCCTATAATTCCTCCTCCAATAACATAAGTTGTTTGCCCCGTTGATGTTAAGATATCGGCCTTATTTATAGACCCTACTCTTGCCATAAAATTATCAAATGTAGCACTAAAAATGTTGGTTGGAGCATCAACAGTTTTTACAAATGTCATGTGAAGCAATATTAAAAATACCGCAATAAGTATATAAACACCAATTAATTTAGCAGATAAAAATTTAGGAAGCTTTCGTTTTATCAGCATGTGACACCCTAATACTAAAACTAATATTAAAACACAATACCATACTTCTCCTAGTAAAAACATGGCAAACTCTTTTAATATTGCTCCAACTGGACCAAAGCCAAAACCAATTAAACCAATTAATATTAATATTAAGCCAGTTAGTTCAACACTATATTCAAATTTATTAGTATTATCTTCTTTAGATTTTTTCTTTTTTGCCATTACTATCACCATAATAATTATAACAAGAAGAACATTTATTTGCAAAAAAAAGTGCCCTTTTTGACACATTTTAGCTTTTACTTTTTGATCTTAGATTCGCCTTTATAAGCATCATCAGCATCTTGTAATACTAAATTTTCTAAATATTTTGCTGTGTATATACTTTTTAAACTTTCTATATATATCGCAGGAACTTCTTGAAGTTCATATCTACCACTAGCCATTTTATGATAAGAAAAATAACAAGGATTACCATTATGTGTTGCTGAATATACTTCAATGAATTCATTATTCTTGGCATTAAAGAAATAAGTCTTATTAGCTTTATAACTTGATCCCAAAAATAAATCTAATAAATAAGATATTCCTTTAACACCACTTACATATCCTAAATCAACACAATAATTGTTTAAAATATTTACAATTTCTCTATACGCTTGATAATTGTATTCGCTTTGCCAATTATTTCCAATTCTATTTATCAAAAATTCTTTTAATAGACATCTTGCGAAACTAAATATCTAAGCAAAAATTGTAAAGAGAGCAT